>CAKUMP010000272.1 GCA_934667795.1 uncultured Chthoniobacterales bacterium
CTCATTTACCACCCGTTGCCAGTTTTCCAGGCTCGCCCATATTTCCAATCCATGAAACCGCCCCATCTCCACTCGCTTTCTCTCCTCACTTTCTCCAGCGGGCGAATCACTCATCAAAACGGCCGCCGCATAATATACTTCCAGCGACAAATAACTTCCCGCCATTACCATCCTGCTGTCAAATTCCGCTTCCCGAATCGAGTCCGCCTGCCGGATATCATTCTGCACCATCAACTGAAAGAGCGTTTCTTCATATTGTAACGCCCGTTTTCCTACGGCCAAAACACTTTGTTCGCTTACATTGCTCGCCTTGCTTACATTACCCACAGATCCTTCCACCAGTTCCACTCCTGTCCACCCCAATTCCTCTTCCACAAGGGAAAGGCGAAAACAATAAATGGACGACTCCCATTCCTCCCGGTCATAAAACAACCGCCCCATGTCTTTCAAAATCCCTCGAAAACTCCATATACACCCCCCGTCTTCATTCTTCCTTTGCACCACCTCCAATTCCCGTTTCACTAATTCCAAAGCTTCCTCCACTTCCCCTCCTCTCATCACCGAAATCAACTTCGCTAATACACAAAACCCTTCCCAACGCGCAGATACTCTCTCTCGAACCTCCTCGGCATACGCACCCACCCGCTCATGCCGCTCCTCCCCCAGCATCCGAAATAATAATGCAACATCCAAAATCGCCCGATACGATGATTCCGGAAACCGTTCCATAAATTCCTCCAGCTCTTCTTCCCCTTTCAAACTCCCAAAAACTTCTCCCGCAGCCACCACTTTCCAATAATTCAACTCTTCTCCCTCTTCTCCCTGATATAAATACCCACTTGTTTCCAGTTCTCCCAACCCCTCCCATACCGATTCAAAATCATTTTCCCCCACCGCACTCCATATCCGCATCTTATACACTTTCTCCAGATCGTTTCTCATTTCTTCCTCCATTCCATACTCCCTTAATAACCCCTCAAAATACTCCTTCGCTTCCCTGAATTCCCCTTTCTGAAACGCATTCACCCCTCGTGCCCACATCTCTTCTGCTGTCCCTAACCACCCACTCCCATCTTCATTCCTTTCCTCCACTCCACTTACTATCCCCATCCAGCAAAACCCGATCACGAGCATATAGAATGCTTTCATTTTATTAAAATAAATTAAATCTACATATTTCACTCATAATATTTCCTTGTTTTTAGCCAAAAAACAACTAAATTTTCAATTTTTTTACTTGATTTTCATTCAAAAATATGCTATTTACCTACAAATGGTTACATCGGCAAAAAATTCCCTTGAAGAGCTTCCGAAAAAGCTTCCTGTCTGGGAGAAGAAGAAGGAAATTCTGGAAGCGCTCGGAGTGGATTCCGGGACTTCGGGTGAGAATTCTTTAATTATCCAGGCCTCCACGGGTTCGGGAAAATCGACGCAAATCCCACAAATGCTTTTAGATGCTGGTGTTGCCGGGACGGACGGTGAAATCTGGGTCCTACAACCACGGCGACTTCCTGCGCGCATGCTGGCCCGACGTGTGGCTTCCGAACGCAATGGGCAGGTGGGTCAGGAAGTGGGCTATCAGATCCGCCTGGATAATTGTACATCTCCGAAGACCCGGATCCGGTATGTGACAGAAGGTGTCCTGATGCGCAGGCTTTTAGGCGATCCTGCACTTACCAATATCCCGGTCATCATTTTCGATGAATTCCACGAACGTCATCTCGATGGCGATATCGGACTAGCCCGTTGCCGCCAACTCCAGCAAACGATACGTCCGGACCTGAAACTCATCGTGATGTCTGCCACACTCGAAATAAAAGGGCTGGAACAATATCTGTCCCCCTGCAAAATCATCACTTCCGAAAACCGACAATTCCCTGTCGAAATCCATTACCAGAAACGGGCTGTCAGCGATAAAACGCCTGTATGGGAACTTGCAGCAGAAATTGCCAATGATGTCATTTGTCAGGATCCAAAAGGGAAGGACATTTTAATCTTCATGCCAGGAAGTTATGAAATCCATCGGACACTTCGCGCGCTTGAAGACTGGAGTGCGACACGTAGTTGTCTTCTGCTTCCGCTTTATGGCGAGTTGCGCCCGGAAGATCAGGATATGGCCGTCCAGGAAGCCAGGACACGCAAAATTATTGTTTCTACCAATGTGGCAGAAACGTCCCTGACAATTCCCGGTATCACAACGGTGATTGACAGTGGACTGGCTCGCATTCTTCGTTTTGACCCCAATCGCGGAATCAATTCGCTTCTGGTGGAAAAGATCAGCCAGGCATCGGCAGAACAGCGGGCAGGACGTGCGGGACGAACTGCTCCGGGAAAATGCTTTCGTTTATGGACGGAGCAGGAACATGCACTTCGCCCCGCAACTTTAACGGCCGAAATCCTTCGTCTGGAACTTTCCGAAGTAATCCTTCATCTAAAAGCCAGTGGGATTACCGACATTGCATCTTTCCCTTGGATTGAATCCCCATCGTCACATGCGCTGGATGAAGCAATGACACTTCTGACGGACCTTGGTGCGCTGCATGCTCAAACGGGAGAACTGACCCCCGTCGGTCGGGAACTTCTTCGCTTTCCGGTCCACCCACGCTATGCGCGAATGTTTGTCGAAGCCCGAAAACGGCATTGTTTATCTGCAGCCACCCTGGCCGCCGCACTGGTCCAGGGGCGCAGTATTTTAATCCGAACCCAGGACAGAAATATCCGGACCAACCGTGAAGATATCCTGGGCGAAGATCCGACCAATGACTTCACACAACTCTTGCATGCATTCATGTATGCAAAAAATTCCAAATTCAACCCAAGGCGTTGTCAGGCACTCGGAATTCATGCCGGGATTGCGCGTGAAGTTGCACAACTTCACCAGCAGTTTTTAGAACTGGCAAAAGTTTCTGAAGAACCTGCAGCGGACCCGGAACCGGATGGCTTAATCCGATCGATTCTTGCGGGCTTCCCCGACCATGTGGCGGTGCGTCTCGATCAAGGCACATTGCGCTGCGCGCTCACCCGTAACCGTCGAGGTGTTTTGACGCGAGATTCCCATGTGACCGATGCCCCTCATCTGGTAGTTGCGGAAATTCGTGAAATTGAAAATGTCGATGGCGTTCAAACCCTTCTCAGCCTCGCCTGCGCGATCCAGATCGAATGGTTAAAGGAACTGTATCCGGATGATTTCCAGATCTCGCGTCAGGTCAGAATCGATCCTCTTCAAAAACGTGTCGTCGCAAACGAAACGGTATGTTTTCGGGACTTGATTCTTGAAACAGGAAAAGCACTTCCCCCAACACCAGATGAAGCCGCTTCCCTCCTCGCACAAGAGGCAATCGTGAATAAAGAACAAATCCATGACTGGAACGAAAGCGCACAACAATTTATTTTCAGAGTGAACGCACTCTCAAAATGGATGCCTGAACTCGAAATCCAGCCAATTCACGAAAATGATCTGGAATTTCTTATCTCCCAGGCGTGTCTTGGGGCAACCACACTTAAAGACCTGTCACGTATTCGGATTTTCCCCCAACTCCAATCCTGGCTCCAAAAATCACAACTCCAGGCACTCGAAAAATTTGCCCCAGCCAGAATCACTCTCCCAAATAAAAAGTCTGTTAAAGTCGATTACTCTACCGACACCCCCACTATCCAGGCACGTATCCAGGAACTCTACGACATCACCGATGAAATCCTGATTGCGAACCGCCAGATCCCCCTCCGTATCGAAATTCTCGCGCCCAACTTTCGCCCGGTCCAAATCACACAAAACCTGAAAGACTTCTGGAC
>CAKUMP010000273.1 GCA_934667795.1 uncultured Chthoniobacterales bacterium
GTGACTTTACCGAATGTGAAGTGGGGATTATTTTACGGGATTATTCTTTGTAATGCGCGAGCGATGGGAGAGTTCGGCGCCGTTTCGGTGGTTTCAGGAAATATTCGTGGGAAAACAAGTACTCTCCCGCTGTTTATTGAAACGCTTTATAATGAATACCAGGGGGCAGCCGCTTTTACTCTTGCTTCTTTGCTTTCATTATTAGCAGTCGTCACCCTGCTGCTCAAAAACTTTATCGAATGGCGCGCGAGCCGCACTCCCCACAAGGAAACTTTGTAACATCATACGTATTTTTAAACACAAACACATTTTTTTATGAGCATTCAAGCATTCAATATTCACAAAACCTTTGGTTCTTATAAGGCCCTGGAAGACGTTTCTCTAAACGTGGAAGAAGGAAAACTGGTCTCCCTCCTGGGGCCCTCAGGATCAGGTAAAACGACCTTGTTACGCATCCTGGCAGGATTGGAACATCAGGATCCAGGAAAGGGCGGGAAAATTCTTTTCCATGGAAATGATGTCACAACCACCGCCCCAGGCAAACGCGGAATTGGATTTGTTTTTCAGCACTATGCACTATTCAAACACATGACCATAGAGAAAAATGTGGCATTTGGATTGCATGCAAAAAAACGGGATCAACGTCCGTCAGAAGATGCTATCCGCTTGCGTGTAAAAGAACTTCTGGAACTTGTGCAATTAGATGGGTTGCAGAATCGTTACCCCAGTGAGCTGTCAGGGGGGCAACGTCAGCGTATCGCTCTGGCACGCGCATTGGCAGTGGATCCGGCAGTTTTGTTGTTGGACGAACCTTTTGGTGCCTTGGATGCAAAGGTGCGGAAAGACTTACGTAGCTGGTTGCGGACGTTTCAAAAAGAAATCAAGATCACGACCGTTTTTGTCACACATGATCAGGAAGAAGCACTGGAGCTGGCGGATCAGGTGGTGGTGATGAATAATGCCCGCATCGAACAGGTGGGAGATCCGCAGGATGTGTATGATCATCCTGTCAGCCCGTTTGTTATTGAATTTTTAGGGAATGTGAACAAATTCACGGCAGGTGTCCGTACAGAAAATCCACATTCTGAAAACTCTGTGCTTTACGTACGTCCGCACGATGTGGTGATCAAAAAACCGGAAGAAAACCAGAGCCAATATGCGCTCAAAGCAAAAATCCTGCATATTTTTACCGCAGGAAATTATGGTCGCGTGACTCTGGAACGAGATCAAACCAACGAATTGTTCGAAGCCGAATTATCACGTGCCGATATCCGGGAATTGAACCTGTACGCAGGTCAAGATGTAGCCATCCTCTTCCGCCACATCCGTATCTTTGAAAAAGGCACTTTCCATTTAACCACAGAATACACGGGGACTTGAACCACAGAGGATGTGTATTCTGTGGTGTGGTTCCAGTTTCTTTTTGTTGTTTTGGGGGTTCTGTGGTTAGATGAGGGGGATGAAGCATCTACCTGTTCTGGTTTTATTTGTGATTGCCTTTGTTTTTGTGGGGTTAGTGATCACGACATCCTCTGAGTTGCCGGAGAAGATTGCATCAGGATTTAATCAGGAGGGAGTGGCGATAGGATGGCAAAACAAATCGACCTTCACAGGCGGAATGCTTGCTTATGGATTTGGACTTCCTGCGTTTGTCCTTGGGATCATGTATTCGATTCGATTTTTTCCGGCCAGGTTTTTGAATTTGCCCAATGCGAAGTATTGGAGGGAACCTGAAAACTATAAAAAGGCATGTGCGATTCTGTTTTCCTGGTCCCAGTGGTTCGCTTGTGGGATTTTGATCTGGCAGATTTTCTTTTTCAAAATGATCGTCAATGCAAATCAGGTTTTTCCACCCCAGCTTGATAACCAACGCGCCACGCTTTTAACCATTGCTTTACTGGTGTTTTCCTTGGTATGGGTGGTCGCGCTGTGCCTGCGTTTTCTTCGCTTGCCAAAAGAAGGGTGAATACCAGGGAGAACCATCAGGGACAAAAACTGTTTATGAAATTGCAGAATTTCAGAAAATGAAGTCTGCTAATGCTTATTATCCCAAAGTCGCTTTTTATCAACTCCTGATAGTAGGAAAGCATCAAGAATCTCACAAAATCGAAGTTAAAGCACTTCGCTCTGGACACACATTAAGCAAAACCGATTTTGATATCGACCTTGCCGAAGAAACACTCCTTGTGGATGAAAGAACAAAAAATCCCTAAAAAAACTTCGTGTCTTAGTGGCTTCGTGTGAGATTTAAAATTCGTAGTAACTCAATTAATTTCACATTTCACACAAAGGTATTTTTAAAATGAGGTAATGTGAAGAAGAGTGGGGTGGCAGGCGTTGAAAGAATTATCTCACACGAAGCCGCGAAGACACGAAGAAGAATTTCTGGATTTTTATAATTTTGCTCTGTGTGACCCCTATCTCAAAAAACGTCCCATCTCCCTGTTCTTTGTCTTATTTTGGGCAAGAGCGGTAAACTGCCTCGATTTCTTCGCCGATGATTTTGAGTCCGCGTTCGACGACATCGTCGTTCATGGAGAAACTGATTCGGAGGCATTCGTGGCGGTGGCGCCAGTTTTTGTCTTCTTCACTGAGTCCGAAGAAAAAGTAATCTCCGGGCACGACAAGAACATTCCGCTTTTTGAGACGTTCGTAAAATTCGAGTGAGGTGACAGGACAATCTTTCAGCCAGAGCCAAAGGAAGAGGGCACCATCGGTTTCATGCAAGGCGTAGTTGGAATGTTTGGGAAATGCATGCTCCACAACCTGCAAGGCGAAATCCCGTTTCTTGCGATAGTAAGGTTGAATGATGTCTCGACTCAGGCGCAGGATTTCCCGGCTTTCGATGAGTGGATGCGTGATGGTTTGTCCTAAATTTCCATTGGCTAATCCCATGATTGCGGTCATGGAGGTCACCATCTGGATGATTTCCGGCGGAGCGATAATAGCTGCGGTGCGCGTGCCGGGGAGTCCGAGTTTGGAGAGGCTCATGACGAAAAGATGATGTTCTGCCCAGAGTGGTTGTACGTCTTTAAAAACAATGGAAGGAAATGGCTGACCGTATGCGTTGTCGATAATAAAGGGAATGCCATGTTCTTTGGCCAGTTGAGAAAGATGTGCCATTTCGGAGTTTTCCAACACATTTCCTGTAGGATTTGTCGGACGGGAAACACAAATCGCCGCAATCGATTCATCGATTTCCAGACGGTTGAAATCGACGTGATATTTAAAACGATGTGGTGCGGTTTCTTCCAGTTGCGGACGGTAACCATGGAAGAGGGAAGCATCCAGGCCCTGGTTGGCATAACCGATGTATTCAGGAATAATGGGTAAAAGAATTTTGCGTGCTTGTCCTTGAGAGGAGTTACCGGCGAGCAGATTAAAAAGACAGAAAAAAGCAGTTTGTCCGCCATTGGTAATGGCAACGTTTTCTGGTCCGATCGGCCAGCTGTATTCTTTTTCGAGCATGGATGCCAGAGTGCGAATAAATTGCGTATTGCCTTGCGGAGAATCATAGATGCCGAGCATACGGCGTAAGGTGTCAGGAGATTGGGAAATTTCCAGCATACGCTTTTTCCAGACCTCTTCCATTGCAGGAATATGGGCCGGATTTCCTCCACCAAGCATCAGGATTTCATCGCCTCCTTCTGCAAATGCCTGTCCAAGGTCGTCCATGAGCGTTTTAATTCCACTGCCCGCAGCGATCTCATCTCCCATTAATGAAAATTTAAAGTCAGAATTCATTGGTGTTTCCTATAGTAATTTATGTGATGGGGA
>CAKUMP010000274.1 GCA_934667795.1 uncultured Chthoniobacterales bacterium
CAGCATTGCTTAAAATAGAAAATATTGCGGTGCGTGATCGCGCAATGGCGCAATGGGATCTGGACACCCGTATGTTCAAAGAATGGGAAACCCTGTACTTACTGCGAAATGAGCGTGCTTCACATTATCAGCAGTTTATCCCTAAAACAAAACCGCAACCTTCTCTTACAGCCGACCTGCAGGATCCGGCCTGGGAAAATGCGCATAAACTCCCGGCGTTCGAAGATATGTCCGGAACCAAAGTACAAGACCAGACCGATACGTATGCACTTTGGGATGCAGAAAACCTGTACCTCCGGTTTATTTGTCATGATCGCGACCCCGAAAGCCTTTACGCCCGGTTTAAAGAACATGATGCAAGTATCTATTCTGATGATTCCATAGAAATTTTCCTTCTGCTTCCTGCCATCCCTGGAGGATACGGGCATCTGGTATTTAACTCATTAGGCACCCGCTCTGACTCGCTGTCCCGTGGAGGAATGAACCTGGAACAAGACTGGAATCCAAACTGGAAGGTCACCGCCAAAAAAACAGATAAGGGATGGATTGCAGATGTGGTTCTCCCATTTAAATCTTTTGAAATAAATCCCGAGAAAGACCCTATCGTCGAATTAAACATCAAAAGAACACGTCCGGGGAAACGTCCTGAGTTTCCGCATTCAGGATGGCCCGATGCTTCTTATCATAACCCACACGAGTCCGGAAAACTTCTTCTTCGTGAAGAATCCCCCGCTCCGGTTGCGGTCTTTGCCCCCAATGTGGATGCGACGGCTCTGCTCGCAGAATTACGAAAACTTATGCCCGTGACCCATGTAAAAGAAATTGAAGATCTGGATGATGTTTTGTCTGAAAAATACCAGGGGCTGGTGTTCCGTTATACCTCCAGTAAACAAAAAGAACTGGGTTCCCAGCTTTGGCAAAACCAGCTCCTGCCCTATCTCGAACAAGGTGGGCGTATCCTTCTTATCGGGAATAACTCTCTCCATTTTGAAGACTGGTTGCCTGAAAAAGGACTGAATGTGGCTTACAGCGAACGCAATCCCGATGCAAACCGACGCACTGTTTTTCTCAAAGAGGGAGAATGGTTAAGTACCCCACATGACCTTTCCAAGATTTTTGCCCGAGGAACGACTCCAGGAGCCGGCTTCTTTCCACAAGGAGATGCCTGGGAAACCCTTGCGACCATGCAATTACAATCCGGAGAAGAATGCCCCTATCTTCTCATGACCCCGTTTTCTGAAGGAGTTCTCTATCTTACCAGTTCCGCTCTCGGATTCTCCGGACGTCATGAAATTTTCGGCGATCTCCATTCCGCCCGGGCAGCACAGTTGATTCAGAATCTCTTTTATTCCAAATAAAGGTCTGGGATCCCCGTCGAAAAATTTAGGCGTACGGTGACATGTCGCCCAAATCCACGTGGCCGACGAGGACGTCGGCGCTCCCAGCATACCTGAATTACTTGCTCCATTCGAGCATTCTCTGGATAGGAACTTCTGCGCGGAGTCGTAGTTCTTCGTCCATCTCAATAGCAGGCTGCATGTTCACCAGCGCATCCAGCATTTTTTCCAGCGTATTTAATTTCATGTACCGACAATCCATACAGGCACATAGCTCACTGGGGCCCGGTATAAAAGTTTTCCCCGGCGCTTCTTTACGCAAGCGGTGCAACATCCCGGCTTCTGTCACAATAATAAATGTATCCGCATCACTCTCCTGGCAATAATGAATCATTTTTTCCGTGGAACATACCACATCTGCCAGTAAGCGAACGGCAAAGGTACATTCCGGGTGTGCCACGACTTTCGCATCGGGGTATTCCATCCGGATTCGATCAATACTTTGACGCGTAAACTCGACGTGCACATAACAATTCCCCTGCCAAAGGTCCATTTTGCGCCCGGTCTGCTCCATGACCCATCCACCCAGGTTCTGGTCAGGAACAAATAAAATGTTCCGCTCTTTCGGAATTCTTTCCACAATCTTGACTGCATTTCCACTGGTACAAATCACATCCGTCAGTGCTTTTACGCCCGCGCTGCAATTGATATAGGCAACGACATAATAGTCTTTTTCCGGATGTGCTTTCAAAAACGCTTCCAGCTTTTCAGGCGGACAGCTATCCGACAAGGAACACCCTGCATCCAGATCCGGTAACAAAACGGTTTTTTGTGGATTCACAATCTTCGCGGTTTCAGCCATAAAGTGGACGCCACAAAATAAAATCGTATCCGCATCGGTTTCCGCTGCTTTATAACTTAACCCCAGCGAATCTCCCACATAATCCGCAATCTCTTGAATTTCTCCTACCTGGTAGTTATGCGCCAGAATCACCGCATTCCGCTTCGCTTTCCATTCCAGTATTTCCGCAACCAAATCATTTCTTGTCAGTGTAGCACTCATTATTTACTTACTAAATTCCTAATATCCCACAATTCCCTGAAAATAAAAGAGGTTTCCCCCGAAAACCAGAGGAAAGTTAAAAATACCCTGAACGATACGATCTCTATCCCCTATACCGCCGCCCTAATCCCAATAGCCCCATCCCCATCGCCAACAATGCAAAACTCGCCGGCTCCGGAATTAATGTGACCGAAAATGCAAGGTCAGATCCACCTACAAAAGTACCAGATCCTGTATTGCTCAGT
Organism: uncultured Chthoniobacterales bacterium; assembly: GCA_934667795.1. Taxonomy (GTDB): domain Bacteria; phylum Verrucomicrobiota; class Verrucomicrobiia; order Chthoniobacterales; family CAKUMP01; genus CAKUMP01. The sequence continues at coordinate 2,646 of CAKUMP010000274.1, forward strand.
GAGGTTCCACCACTATAACTATCAGGCATGTAATGCCAATCCACATGAGGACTTCCAGCAGAAGAATCAAATTCCATAATGAAGGCATAAACCGTATTAGGATTTAAGAAAAGCGTGCTATTCAAATCAAAACGAATGTACTGAGGATCAGTAGAAGCCCCTACTGTAATAACAGATGGAAAGTTACCCGTGAAAGTAGCGCGTAATTTTTCTGTATTCGGAACATTATCAGCAACACTGGTCATCTCATAAATTCGTAAGGTCATGCCTGCCCCTTTTGCCCCAGAATTAAATGGGATCGAAGAACTATAACTGCTACTATTTTTAGTTGGGTCGTAAAGACGTATACTAATCGTATCCAGAATCCCCCCGATTTCTCCCACAGTAAAACTTTGTCCACCTTGTCTGAAATTACTGCTGATATGGCGTATCCGCATGTTACTTCGCCCATCTAACAAAGCATCATTCGAATTCTGAATCGTAATCGGCCCCGTCCCCAATACAGCTTCATTCGTAACCACCATCGTTTGCGCAGACAGGTGATTACCACAAAAAAGAATCCCCATTCCCAATGCTATCCCTAAATGGAAAATCAGGTTTTTAACTCGCATGTTATTCATATTACCATATCATAGGCTTTTTATCAAGTAAAATTGCCCCCAGGAGGGTTCGCAGGGGCAAGAATTGGAATTAAAAAACTTCCCCACCCAAAAATTCCTCTGGATTGCCGGTTGATATTGAGAAGCATTTGTTTTATTTTATATTTTATCACTTTTATCTGATTTATTGTCACTTAGGATCACGATCAGGCAAAAATTGCCTGTTTTTATTTTATGATTAAGAAAATTATCATCGCACTGGTTTTGTTAGCAGCCGTTGGGTATGGAACCCAATGGTATTTGAACCAGCAAAAAACGGTCGCAGAAGAAGAGGCGCGTCGTCAGCAACGCCTTCTGGCCAAAGCAGAACTTCGCGATATCGAATACAAAATTGAAGTCAGTGGAAATGTCACTCCCGCATTTGAGGTCGATATCAAGCCAGAAGTCGGAGGAAAAATTAAACAGATTTATGTAGATACCGGAGATGTGGTCAAAAAGGGCGATGTCCTCCTGGAAAT
>CAKUMP010000275.1 GCA_934667795.1 uncultured Chthoniobacterales bacterium
GTTTGCTATCCAAGCAAATAAATACGATGTCAAACCCAGGTATGTGACTTTCGGTGGACTCGTTTTCCAACCACTGGACCGAAATTTTCTTTCTGCACACCGTATCGCCAACCCACGTGTTCAGTATTATTACAACCGCTATATCGCCGATCAGCTTTACCTCGAACACCCGGAAATCATTATTCTCAGCAATGTGCTTGCGGACCCTGTGAACGCTTACCTCCAGGATTTTCAACACCAGATCGTAGAGGAAATTAACGGGACCAAAATCCGCACCCTCGAAGATGTTTCCAAAGCATTTAAAACAGATGCCGAATACCATGTCATTAAACTCATCGGAATCGGCCGCCCGCTCGTGCTGGAAGCAAAAGCGGTCCGGAATGCCACCCCGCGTATCCTCGAACGCTACCAGATCAGCCAATCCGAAAATTTAACTGAATCATGAGACCTATCCGTACTTTTTTCGTTTTCCTCACTTTCCTGGTTCTGACCGCGCCACTGGTGGCTGAAATCCCAAACCAGATTATCCGCGTCAATTCCACGGTCCAACCCCATAATTTTGTCCGTCCATGGTCGAAAAAATCCCCTACTACCCGCAAAGGGATCGGGACGATTCTGGAAAATAACCGTATCCTGATTTCAGCGGAAATGATTGCAGATCATAGCTATCTGGAACTGGAAAAACCCGGTACGGGTGAAAAATCTCCTGCACGCGTTCTGTCCGTGGATTACTCCGCAAATCTCGCACTCCTGACCCCGGAAGATCCTGCATTCCTCGCCGATTTTACCCCGATGCCACTTGCCGATAATATCAAAATCGGAGATGTGCTCAGTGCCTGGCAACTGGAATCGACCGGCACGTTATTGCAGACAGATGCGCTTTTGACAGCGGTACAGGTAGCGCCCTACCCGCAGGGAGATATTTCCATGCTGGTTTTCCTCCTGACCAGTGCCCTCCAAAGCCGTGACGCTAGTTTCACTATCCCGTTGATCAAGGAAGATCATCTTGCTGGTATAGCAATGCGTTACGATAGCCGCACCCAGAATATGATCGCAATCCCTATTGATGTGATCAAAAAATTCCTTTCTCTCGCCAGCCAGCCCGATTATTCCGGCTTCGCCCGAATCGGAATCAGCTTCGCTTCTACTCGCGACCCTCAGTTTCGTCACTTTATCCAGCTGAATGGCGAGTATGACGGGATTTATATTACCAAAATCCTCAAAAATCTCCCCGCGGACCGCGCAGGAATACAAGAGGGCGATATCCTTTTGTCTCTGAAAGGTTTCCAGATTGATGCAGACGGAAATTATGAGGATTCCCAATATGATAAACTGCATATTGTCAACCTCCTGACCGTCCACTGCTCTCCAGGAGAAACGATCGAAGCAACGATTCTTCGTCAGGGAGAAACCCTGAAACTCCCCATCACGCTCGATAGCCACTCGCCCGCCGATTCCGTAAGCCCGCCTTACCTCATTGATACGCCTCCGACGTTTATGATTGTCGGCGGTATGATTTTCCAGGAACTTTCCCAGCAATACCTCAAGGAATGGGGCGCCAATTGGGCATCGGACGCCGATCAGAAGCTGGTCTATTATGACCGCTATCAGGATGAACTGTTTCCCGATAATGACCGAAAAATTGTTTTTCTGAGTCAGTTAATCCCGACCCCCGCTACAATCGGATACCCGCCGATGAGCCAACTGGTGGTCACAAAAGTAAATAACCAGACGATCCATTCCCTGCAGGATCTTCACAAAGCACTGCAATCCCCGGTCAGCGGTTTCCACCAGTTCGAATTCGAAGATGATCCCAAAATTTTATTCCTCGATCCACAGGAGGTGGAAAGCACCAATAAAGCACTGCAGGAAGTGTACGGAGTCCCACTGCTGAAACGTCTGACTCCGGATGCTTCCGCTCCCTCTACTCCCCCAACCGCGACTGAATAACGATCTATGACCATGACACATCCTTTTGCTGTTTTATTTGACTGGGATGGAGTTATTGTTGACTCCTCTTCCCAACATGAAGAAAGCTGGGAACGTCTCGCTGACGAACGCCAGTTCGACCTTCCTCATGACCATTTTCTTCGCGGGTTTGGACGCAAAAACGAAATCATTATCGGAGAATTTCTTCAATGGGCAAAGGATCCCGCGGAAATCCATCGTTTGTCGCTTCGCAAGGAAGAACTCTATCGCGAAATTGTTCAGGAACGGGGATTGAGTGCGTTACCCGGTGTCCACGCATTTCTCCAGATCCTGCAAGATGCCGGCATCCCATTCTGTATCGGCTCTTCCACCCACCGCGCAAATATCGATACGATCCTCGAAATTATCGGACTCGATTCATTTTTCAAAAACATTATCACAGCAGAAGATGTGAATGCCGGAAAGCCAGATCCAACCGTTTTCTTGAAAGCAGCACAAAAAACCAATACCCCACCCGAACGCTGCGTGGTGATCGAAGATGCATTCGTAGGAATCGAGGCTGCTCGTCGCGGAAATATGAAGGTGGTCGCAGTTGCCACCACAAACCCGATCGAACAACTCCACGAGGCAGACCTCGCAATCCCAAGTCTCGAAGTCCTGACACTGCAGGATATCCAAAACCTTTTCCCCTCGTCAGCACAGGCTTAACTTTTCACCCACTCTTGTCCAAAACACTTAAAAATCGGCGTTTATTTATGGATCAATTATCCTGTTTTTATCCGCAGATTAACGCAGATTAACACAGATTATTCTTTTAAATTTTTATCTAGGAACAACGTAAATAAACATTGATTTATAAAGCAAAGATCCAGGAACCTTTGTCCAAACTCAACCCAAATACACGCAGATTTAATCCATGAAAACAAAGTTTCTTCTTCTTATTCTTCTTAAAAAATCTGCGTTAATCTGCGTTAATCTGCGGACCCCTTTCCGTTTTGAACCAAGGGGGGGTATGAAAATGAAATCTACTCTAAACAGCCCTTAAACTCTCATCAATTCAGCACTTCTTGTCCAATTTATTTTTATTTTGGACAGCAGTGACCACTCCCGTTTAATTCAACTACCTCGACATGACTATGATAAAATCCTTCCTTGAACCGGCTATTCAGGAGTCCCAGCGCCTGCTCACGCTGCTGCCGGAATTCGAACCCCAACTCCAGCAGGCCTCCACTCTCCTCAAAGATTGCCTCTTAAAAGGCAATAAAATTCTGGCCTGTGGCAATGGCGGCAGCGCTTCAGACAGTGCCCACATGGTGGCGGAATTCGTCGGACGCTTTATGGAAGATCGCGCCTCGTTCCCGGCAATCCCGCTGGCTGCCGATCCAGCTATCGTGACCTCGATCGCAAATGATTATACTTTCGATGAAGTATTTGCCCGCCAGGTTCAAGGCTATTCGCAACCCGGCGATGTGCTGGTCGTTTTCTCAACTTCCGGCAACTCTTCCAACATCGTAAAAGCACTCCAGGCCGCCCGTAAACACAACCTCCACTCCCTTGCTTTCCTCGGACGCGACGGAGGTAAATGTAAAAACCTCGCCACCGTAGAACTCATTATCCCCTCCTCCTCCACAGCCAGAATCCAGGAATTTCATAAACTCCTCCTCCACGTCCTCTGCCACTCTCTCGAACCCCATTTACAAAAATAAAATTGCACTTCAGTTACCGAAACTTCAATTTTTCTTTCAAAACATCCGTTTTTTGACAACGTAAAAGCACCGTTTTATCCCGGTTGCTTTCTCCCTTTACCAACTCAACATCTC
>CAKUMP010000276.1 GCA_934667795.1 uncultured Chthoniobacterales bacterium
GCCAGGTTCAACTCGCGAAGAGAATTGGGGTGAGTCGAATATGGATTGTACAAATTGAAAAAGGGAAACCTAATGCGCAGTTGGGTTTAATTTTACGAGCTCTGCAAGAGCTCAAAATATTGCTTCATGCAGAAATAGCGCAGGAGCCCACCTGTCCGGAAATAGATCTTGGAGCTATTATTGACCGCACGATGGAGAAATTATGAGCGACCTCGAAACCTTACAAGTATTTGCGATGGGGAAATGGATGGGATGCATCTCTCGGGATCGTAAACGAAATCGATTAAGTTTTCGCTACGATGATGAGTGGCGTTCCAGTCGGGAAGCATTTCCTTTATCTCTTTCCATGCCGATAACCGCAAGTGAACATGGGCATCCTGTTGTGGAAGCTTTTCTTTGGGGATTACTACCTGATAATGACCATGTTTTACGCCGTTGGGGGCAGCAGTTTCATGTATCCCCTCACACCCCCTTTCACCTTCTTTACCATGTAGGAGAAGAATGTGCAGGAGCCATTCAGTTTATTCGCCCGGAACGACTCGCAAAGTGGCCTGCATCCTTTATCCCTGGGAGTATTTCCTGGCTAAATGAGAAAGAGATGGAAGAAAGAATTCAATTACTGCTTTCCGATCACAGTGCAATACGGCTTGGGACTGATCACGGATATTTTAGTTTAGCGGGAGCGCAACCCAAAACAGCCTTTTATTATGACCCTGAACAAAACCGATGGGGGGTCCCGTCTGGAATTATTCCCACCACTCATATTTTTAAACCTGCCGTACAAACTTTTGACGGATTTGTTGAAAATGAACATTTTTGCATGCGTCTGGCACAAGCCATGGGGTTATCAACCGCCCGTTCAAGCGTCCAATATTTTTCTGATCAGCCGGTTATTGTCATCGAACGATATGATCGATTACGTACAAATAAAGAAGTCATACGCATTCACCAGGAAGACATGTGTCAGGCACTTGCACGTTTGCCACAACAGAAATATCAAGCCCAGGGAGGCCCAACCCCTGCAGACATCTTAAATATTATACGTCAATATTCCAGCAATCGTGTGCAAGATGAGCAACGGTTTACCGACTCTTTAATATATAACTGGTTGATTGGTGGCACAGATGCTCATGCAAAAAATTACGGATTCCTGATTGCTGCAGGAGGACAAGTTCGAATGGCCCCCCTTTATGATTTATCAAGTGCGCTTCCCTATCCCAAACAAATCGACCTGCGACGTGCAGGATTGGCAATGAAAATAGGTGGTACCTATAAACTTCGCGAAATCGGGCTTCATCAATGGAAAAAATTCGCAGAAGAAATGCGTATTCCTGCAAAAGAATTCATTCAACGCGCACAGCAATTCGCTGAGATGCTGCCTGATGCTGCCAACTGTGTCGAACAGGAACTGCAGGAACACGGGCTGCAACACCAGATCCTTTCGCGTCTCGTAAAAGAAATTTACACCCGAGCAAATGCCTGCCTGAAAACTTTGATTTAAAAAACAGGAGAATCGATCCATAAATAAACGCTGGTTTTTTGAGGATTTTGGACAAGAGTGAAAATGCTTTTGCTCTTCCTCTTTCAATGGAATAATCTGCCCGTAATTACTTATGAACACAAACTCCAACCTTACCATTGAATATCTGAAAGTTTTACGCCCGGATCACTGGCTTAAAAACATTTTCATCTTTTTTGGTCATGGAGTCGCGATTGCTTTGCTCGGAACCCCGATTAACGGGACAACAATACTGACGATTTTATTTTCCTTGATTCCGGCCTGCCTGATTGCATCGGCCAATTATATCATCAATGAAATTCTGGATGCGCCATTTGACCGCTTGCATCCCACCAAAAAGCATCGATCGGTTGCAGCAGGCACGGTAAAAACTTCGGTGCTCTGGCTTCTCATGCTCGTGATCTGCGTCATTGCTTTCACGCTTTCGCTACTTTTTTTCAACATTTCCTATACCTTATCGCTGTTATTGCTGCTGATCAGTGGGTTTGTGTACAATGTCCCTCCCGTGCGTCTGAAAGACAAACCGTTTCTGGATGTCATTTGTGAATCCTTTAATAACCCGATTCGGTTGTGGCTTGGGTGGTATGCGCTTGCGCCGGCAACTTCGTTCCCGCCACTGTCCATTATTTTGTCCTGGTGGTTCTTTGGTGCTCTGCTCATGGCGGGCAAACGCTATTCCGAATACCGGTTTATTGGCGACCCTGTCCGATCCGGAGAATACCGACGGTCGTTTAAAACCTATACCGAAAAATCTCTGATCATTTCCATGATCACTTATGCAAATTTCTTTTGCTTCTGTATGGGAGTCGCGATGGCAGTCTATCGGCCGAACCTTATTTTGATTTTCCCTATCGTCGTCATTGCGATCATTGCCTATTTCCATCACGCCATGTCCACTGAGGGGGCAAAACTGGAACCTGAACAGTTAATGCGCAACCCCATTCTGATCGTCTGTACCCTTTTAACCGTTGGTCTGGCCGTTTTTCTTACCTGGAGCAATACCGACTTCACTGAAATTTTCCATTTCCTTCGACTTATTCCCGGCAAACCATGAAAACTTCCGACTCAGATCACACCTCTCCAGAATCTCTGAGCTTTCAGTACCTGCTCCGGACATTGGGACCAACTTCGTCTCAAATATCTCAAGCGCCTCCATCCTCTTCGGCCTCTCAGCCGTTGCGTATTGCGGCACAAAGCCCTGATTCTCTCATCCTTTCGGAAGCCCGACATTTTGGCTGGGAAATCGTGGATCCGGATACCGCTCCTGATCTTTTCTGGGTGGAAGATCTGTCCATTCCACTGCCTTCACCTCCTCCCGCGCATCTTGCCATCGTGACGGATTCTTTTGCGCCGCCCCCTACCCCGGCAGATTACCAGATTATCCATACGGCCACTCCGCAAAAATACATTACGCTCAACGCCTGGTTTCGTACGCTCTGTACACAATTAGCACTTCCGGAAAAACTGGTTTCCCTCGGAGCTTCTCTTTTAAAAAAATCGGGTGTTTCAGCAGTTGTGGGCTCCCGGCTCTGTGGGTTAAAATCGAAAGACCGTCGGTTTTATTTGCTGGAACACACCTCTGCTGCCGGGACATTTTCTCGGGCAACGGCACCCGCAGATATTTTTAAGGACATGTGTATGTCCGTCCTGGGCATCGGACACCTCCCGCTTTTTGCAGCCAATTTTGCAACGTTTGCGACCTTGCTACTGCTTGGCACGCTCGCAATCTTTCTCCCCGCTATCCCTTTGCTGCTTACTTCAGCCATCACGCTCCTGCTCTCCTCCATCGCCTGCCTTTTCTTCGAATCCTGGTCCGCCAGGTTTTATTTTGTCCCTGATGCAAGAGAAGTAGTTGCAGATGAAGTGGCCGGAGTGTCTCTCGCAACCCTCATCCTCGCATGCACCCTGCCCGCTGTCACGATCCCTCACTTTTTACTTCTTTTCGTCACCTTCCGCTTTTTTGACATCTTCAAGCCGGGGATTCATTGGGTAGAAAATCTTCCCATTCACGGCGGAGTCCTGTGGGACGACCTTCTCGCGGGGCTTTACGCCGCCCTCGCATCTCTTCTCCTGATTTATCTTTTTTAAATCACTCTTGTTCAAGCCCTTCGAAATCTTCCTTTTCAGGAAAAAGTGTTGAAAAACATGAAATATTATGTTATAATCCCCCATAATTGGGGGGTACTTAAACTTAACCCTTTCTAATCATGTTCGTTTGAATG
>CAKUMP010000277.1 GCA_934667795.1 uncultured Chthoniobacterales bacterium
TCAGGACTCCCAGCAGAGCTAATAGCGGTATAACTTTGTTTTCCACAAAATGGGACCTGCTGCCATGATCACTTCGCCTTCTTCTCCCACAAAGCCCACAGAAATGGATTCCGGCGTGGGCGCAATCAAGGTGTGTTTATACGTTTCAGGAGAAATCGCCACCAGATTGTTTTGAAATACAGCCACGATGGTTTTATCTTCCAGTGCAAATAAAATTCTTGGTCCCTGCATTCCGGCTGGATACCCATAATGTTTCGCCAGGTTTTCCTGATGCAGGAGAATGTTTGCTTTGGGATCATATACGAAGTATATCCCATTTATTGTCAAACCATGTACCTTTCCGGATGCATCGACCATGATATCCTTAATCGCAGACTGAGCAGGTGTGATCGTAAAGGCATGAATCAGTTTCTTTTCTACCGGATCAAGGACACCCACTGAAGCCGCTTTGGCAAGTTGTTCACCACTCGTCCCAGGAGCAGTGGTAGTGCCAAAAACCAGCCGGCCATCTGCAAGTGATTTCAACGCCATAATGGATTGCCATTTGGGTAATGCCTCATGCAAAATCGTGGACACGGAAGATGTTTGGCGGTCCCAAATAACAAGCCCACCGCCCGTTTTACCATACCCCGGCGTTCCTCCCATATAAATGTAACGCTTATCCGGAGATGCAATAATCGCATGAGGACGTCCCACGATCGGATCCCGCTCGGTCAAAACCCTGGGATTTATTCCCTTACTTCCATGGATGGGCGCTGCAAGGTCGTAATGTACGATCGTCCCGGAGGAATATAAACCGGCATAAAGTTCATTTTCCACAATGATCGCATCATTAAAATGTCCATTATATCCATCCAAACCATAGTGCTTTATCTCGCCAGTTTGGTGATCCATTTTGAAGAAACGAAGCGGGTGGCCTGTCCCTCCATATATATGCTTCTCCTGGTCTCGAACCAATATGTAAACACGCGCACCTCCTGTTTTATAATCAAATGGTATTTTCTTTGTTTCACCTGAATCCTCTGCGGAAGAAATGCGGTAATAACGTTCCAGCGTATTAAACTCCACGAGGGTGCGCCCATCCGGAAACTGTTTTAAAATCGTGTCCTGCGTTCCTGTCTTTTGCTTCACAAGAGCAGGCATTTTTTTGTCATATGGTGTCGCATTTCCTTCATTCAGCAATTGCCAGTCTTCGTTTGGATAATTTCCAAAAACTTCACCATTGACCCCTACCCGGACATACGGCATTCCGTTTAAATCGGCAGATGGATTTAATGCCTGGATTTTTTTCTTCTCACCTGTAGCTGGGTTAAAGGCCACGACGGCACTTTCTGTAACCCCTATCCCGGCATACCACCAACCCTTTTTGTCATATGCAAGAGAACGAATATAGGGGCGCCAGTTCACATCCAGAATCGATCCATAATCTTTCATTTCATCGGTCGCAGGATCAAACACATAAAAATGCGCATCAGGAAATGTCCCCATCAGGATTTTCCCGTCAGGCAATTCCAGCAAAGAAAATGCATGGGTTTGCTCCACTTTTTTGATGAGCGTAAAAGACAATGTTTCCGGATCAAACTCAAAAAACTGCCCATTGAAAAGCGCGTACAGCAAATTGTTAGAAGTAAGTAAAAAAGAAAATGGAGCGTCCCAGCCGTCCACCCAGAGTTGCTGAGATTTTCCTGTATCGACGTTTAATGCCAGCAAAGAGGAGAAATTATCTCCCTCACCTTTCCCCATCAACCAGGCCAGGATAATTCCCTCTCCCTTACTGTTGAGTGTTGGAACAACGCCTCGTGTTCGCGAAACAGGAACAGCGGGAGCAATTTTAGTAAAAGCTTCCGCTTTCAACGCTTTCAACGCTGTAGGTGCTTCTTCCGCGCCCGATGATTGCTCGGCAGGCTTCATTGCTTTTTCTTCATTTGCTCCTAAAGGACAATGGATGAATAAGAGTGGAAATAAAATGGAGATTATTTTTTTATACATAATGTTTTAAACCTGAAGAACTCCACACTCCGCTTCTGCATTTTGGGCAGCAGGCAGTACCGTGGATTCCCGTTCCACAACCCAAGGGGACATCGGAGGCATTTCTGGCGTTGCCTGACCGGATTGCACGATTTGATGATGAAGTACCTCCACCAGATTCGCTGCATATTTTTCGTAATCCCAGCAAACCGTTGTCAGCGGCAACATTTGCTGAATACCACCTCGCCCCACTAATCCAATGCGTCCCGGCACATCCAGTCCTTTTTCACGACAATACTGCCAAACGGCATACGCCATTTGATCATGCCCAAAGACAAACCCTATTCGTTCCTGTTTGCAGTTCTCACGATACGCCTGACAAAACATGTCCACCCCCAAGGGGTAAAACTGATCGTATTCTACATATTTAAGTGAACTTAATTCCGTATGGGTTTTAATTCCATCCCGAGCAGTCACTTCGCTTTTCACGACGTAACGCGATAAAACTTTTTTCTCGGGGTCCTGATCTCCATATGCTCTGAGCATATCACAAAACCCTCGCTCCGATTGAAGCGTCTGACGCGGAAAACTGCAGGAACCATCTGCATGTTTCATCCCCAGTTGCACAAGCCGAAGCTGAGTGTATCCCAACTTCATCAGATGTTTTACCGCAACAACAGAAGCGGTGTAATGATCCAATGTGACAGAAGCGACCCCCGAGATATCCACTCCAGTAACCACACAAGGGTAATTTTTTTTGATTAATTCATTCAGAACATTTCTCTGCTTTTGCTTTGGATCCATTTCATTGAATACCGATGCGAGAATAATACCATCCACCTGGGCGCTCAGACATTCCTGTATCGCTCGTTCTTCTTGTTCAAAGTCATTTCCACTCAAATGATACTGAACCTGATACCCACGCAGGCTGGCTTCCAGATAGATTTTTTCCGCCATGAGCGCATGATAGGGATACACAAAACTCGGCAGAATCACCCCAAGCGTTCGCGTGCTCCCGGTCTTCAACCCACGCGCTAAACGATTAGGACGATACCCCATTTGTTTCGCCATCTCTCTGACCTTCTGAGCCGTTTTTTCCGCAACAAGCGGACTCCCACTCAGTACCAGAGATACGGTTGCATAGGATACCCCACACTGTTCTGCGATCGTGTATATCGTCGGTTTTTTCATCCCCTCATCACTAGCCGTTTTTTACCGGAAACTCTATCTCCATCCACACAAAATATTTCTCTCCGCATTCCGGGCAAACGTCTGAATCCACTCAATTCGAATGCTTTCGAACGCGTCGCAAGCCAAGCAGTAATGCAGAGGTGCTGAAAAGCAAAGCTGTGGAAGGTTCAGGTACCAGCGTAAGGTTATTCACATAGGTTAGCCCGCCACTGCTTGCATCATTTCCAAAAAAGTGCACCCTGTCGATATCCATCACATTATTTGTATTTTTCCTGTAATAATCAAATGTACTCACCGCACCGGAGTTTGCCGTAATAGCACTGCCATTAATGGTCCCACTCCACGTTTCATTCTCGGAATCAAAATCAATAACCAGCGTATAGACGGCACTATTCGATAAAACCTGATCAAACGTGTAAAGATTATTATCGGCATCCCATGATTGAAATTGTACTCCCCAACGGATGAGGAGGTTCACCGCAGTATCCGCGTTTGGAATGCCTGTTGCAGTACTGTGG
>CAKUMP010000278.1 GCA_934667795.1 uncultured Chthoniobacterales bacterium
TCTGTCCCTTATTCTCCGTCCACAGCTCTGTCCCTTATTTCTCCGTCCACAGCTCTGTCCCTTATTCTCCGTCCACGGCTCTGTCCCTTATTTCTGTCCCTTATTTCCCTATGAACTTGGGGGTTCGGTTATTTTTTTAAAAAACCGCTGGAAGTTGTATCACAAATGCTGTTTACTCTCGCGATGACAGAGGCCCGATCAGAAATATCAAGAGACACGTTTCATGGAGCAAAAATCCTTATTCTGGATTTTGGCTCCCAATATACACAGGTAATCGCTCGCCGCGTGCGCGAGGCGAAAGTATATTCCCAAATTGTCCCTTACCATACCCCCGCAGCACAAATTGCAGCAATGGAACCTAATGGAATTATCCTGTCCGGTGGCCCCGCCAGCGTTTATGGCGATAAAGCCCCACAGGTAGATCCTGAAATCTTCAAACTGGGTAAACCTATTCTCGGAATCTGCTATGGGATGCAACTCATGGGCCACAATCTCTCCGGCCGTGTGGAACATTCCGAAAAACGCGAATATGGCGCAGGCACTCTCGAACTCCTGACCAAGGAGTGTCCGCTCTTTAAAGGATTACCCACTAAGTTGGATGTCTGGAACAGTCACGGGGACAAAATCACCAAATTACCCACCGGCTTCAAACGCGTCGGACGCACGGAGTCTTCTCAAAACGCCGCGATCTATCACCCCAAGAAAAATTTCTACGGATTACAATTCCACCCGGAAGTCGCTCATACCCCCAAAGGGAATAAGATTATTTCCAATTTCGTTCACACAATTTGTGGATGCCGAAGCGACTGGACTATGGGCTCATTTATCGAACATGCCTGCGAAGAAATCCGACGCCAGGTCGGCAAAGAAAAAGTCATCCTCGGCCTCAGTGGTGGCGTCGATTCTTCTGTCGCTGCCGCCCTCCTCCATCGCGCAATCGGCGACCAGTTGACTTGCATTTTCGTCAATAATGGCCTCCTTCGCGCCAAAGAAGCGGAAGCGGTTCAACAAATCTTCGGGAAAAATTTTAAACTCAAACTGAAATATGTCGATGCGTCCGAACGTTTCCTGAAAAAATTACGCAAAGTCACCGATCCCGAAAAAAAACGGAAAATCATCGGAACCGAATTTGTACGGGTTTTTGAGGAAGCGACAATCGATCTGCGAAAAGAAGATAAAGACGGTTCTCATTATAAATTCCTCGCTCAAGGCACTCTCTATCCCGACGTCATCGAAAGTATCTCGATTTCCGGTAACCCTGCCGCCCTCATCAAAAGCCACCACAATGTAGGCGGACTCCCAAAACGGATGCAATTTGCTCTAGTCGAACCGCTTCGAGAGCTGTTCAAAGACGAAGTACGTTTAGTGGGAGAAGAGCTTGGCCTGCCGAAAGAAATTGTGCATCGCCAGCCATTTCCCGGTCCAGGGCTTGCTGTCCGCATTCTTGGAGAAATTACAGAGGAGCGCCTCCGTATTCTTCGGGAAGCAGACGAAATTGTGGTGAACGAAATGAAAGATGCCGACTGGTATTACAAGATCTGGCAATCTTTTGCTGTTTTACTGCCAATTCGTTCTGTTGGGGTGATGGGAGACGAAAGAACCTACGATTATACGATTGCATTACGTATGGTAGAGAGTCAGGATGGGATGACCGCCGACTGGGTGCGCCTTCCTTATGATTTACTGGCGCGTATTTCCAGCCGGATTATTAATAATGTCAAAGGTGTGAACCGCATTTGTTATGACATTTCAAGTAAACCCCCAAGCACTATTGAATGGGAATAAATATGACCCGCCGTGCCATTTACCCCGGAAGTTTTGACCCCTTGACGAATGGTCATGTGGATGTCATCAGCCGTGCCCGAGTGCAATTTGATGAAGTCATTGTGGCAGTTGCCCATAATGACGCCAAATCTGCCTTATTTACACGGGAAGAGAGAATCCAGTTGATCCATGAGACCAAAGCGATTCACAACTGGAATAATGTCCATGTGACGCCACTCGATGGTCTTCTGGTGGATTTTGCGAAATCACTTAATGTACATGCAATTATTCGTGGGCTTCGGGCGATATCGGATTTTGAGTATGAATTCCAGATGGCGTTAATGAACCGCAAACTTGCGCCTTCTATAGAAACGCTTTTTCTCATGCCTACCGAAGAATACACCTACCTGAGTTCTCGCATCGTGAAAGAAGTTGCGCGCCTTCACGGAGACATCCAGTCTCTTGTTCCGCCACCTATAGCCAAGGCACTTCAGCAAAAATTTCTTTGACATCTTTCTATTACAGGCAATCTTATCCATAAGATGAAAGTTCACTTGAATCAAATCCCGCCAGAAGGGAAATTTTATGAAGGGGAAGACCCTGCCAGTATCCTGGATATCCAGGAACCGGATATTCGCCCTCAGTCCCCTGTGCATTATGCACTTGATGTCGGCCTTTCAGAAGGAGGAATCTTCGTAACGGGAACCCTTCAGGTAGAAATTGAGTTCATATGCGTCCGTTGTCTGGAAAAATTCACGCGTCCTGTTGAAATAAATGACTTTGCCATGCAGGAAGAATTATCGGGTCCTGAAACAATTGACTTGACTCCATTTCTCAGAGAGGATATTTTGCTCGCTTTTCCAGCTCATCCACACTGTGATTGGGATGGTCAAAAAAAATGTCCCGGTGATTTTGATCTGGCAGAGGTTCCAGTTGATCCTGAAAAAGAAGATACAACGCCAGCCAAGTCCGCCTGGGACGCATTGGAAAATTTTAAAGTCGAAAACGAGAGGTAAATATCATGGCAGTCCCAAAAAGAAAAACGTCAAAAATGCGCCAAAGAACACGCCGCGCGGCAAACCGCTGGCATGCGCCTAATCTTGTCAATTGCAACCAGTGTGGATCCCGTACGCTGGCCCATATTGCTTGCCCATCCTGTGGGTATTATGGTGGAAAACAAGTACTGACAATCGATTCCATCTGATTTTCAGGCATTTCGATTATTTCGCAATCTGAGTTAAAAAAATGCCGACCGGCTTCTTTCCGGTCGGCATTTTTTCTTAAATTGCTCTAACATGAATTTTATAGTCGTATTATTTCCTTCTCTCATCCGTATGGCAGAAGTAAAGCCGTACGTGGAATGGCTCAAGTCCTTAAAAAGTCTTCTGTGCAATTCAAAAATTCCGTGTTTAAATGGTTAAATAAAAGAAAATCAGTTATCTGGATTTATCCGTTTTTTTGAGAAATCTGCTAGAATTACTGAAAAAAACTTCTTTATTATAAAATTCCTATTTGCAACGCGTTCGATTTTATAAAACGATAGAGAGATATGCCTTGTAGTGAGGTTTAGATTAGGAAATTTATGAAAATTGCTTTAGATGCCATGGGAGGAGATCATGCCCCAACCGCTACGGTGCAGGGAGCATTACTTGCCCTCAAGGCTTATCCCCATATTACCAAACTCTATCTGGTTGGAGATGCTCCCTCTATAGAATCTCTTTTGAATCAAAATAACGCATCCGACTCTTCGCGCGTGGAAATCCTCCATACGACTGAAGTCGTCGATATGACCGACAGCCCCAGTACAGCAGTCCGTAGAAAACGCGACTCTTCTATCAATCGCGCTGTCGAATTAGTCAAAGACGGACGGGCTGAAGCGATCGTCAGTGCCGGCAATACCGGAGC
>CAKUMP010000279.1 GCA_934667795.1 uncultured Chthoniobacterales bacterium
GGAGAATAGTGCGCCACGAACCCTCGGGCTTTGAATCCCTGGCGATGTTGATTGCCACCTGGGCGCCGATTTTACTCATGATCGGAATTGCGGCGGTGTATCTGGAATTTCAATCCCCAGGCATCGGTTTGCCCGCAATCGTTGCCGGGATTTGCTTCCTCTTATTCTTTGGCGGACATTATTTTGCGGGCTTAAGCGGGATGGAAGTGGTCGCTATTTTTATCCTGGGAGCGGTGTTGTTAGTCGCGGAATTTATTTTTTTCCCGGGCATCTTTATTTTAGCTGCGATGGGGACGTTGATGATGCTGGGAGCATTATTTGTCACGATGGTGGATTATTATCCGGCACAGGAATGGAATTTTGACTGGCAGGTATTGCTTTGGCCATTTATTAATATGGTTTTCGGGGTGGTTGGAGCCGGGGTGCTTTCCATGGTTCTGGTCCGTTATTTACCCCGAACCAGTTTATTTTCTCCTTTGGTACTGACAGCAACCTCCGCGGGGGAGCAGGTCGCATTTGATTTTCCGGGAAATCTGGTAGGAGAAACGGGACAGACCATTTCTCTGTTGCGCCCAAGTGGTCGTGTAGAGGTGGAAGGAACCGTGGTGGATGCCATGAGTATGGGAGAATATCTGGAACCCGGCGTGCAGGTGAAATTAACCGATTTCCGAAACGGTCAGTATATCGTCAGAAAAGTGGAGAATGCATAAATGCTCCGTCTTGTGGTCGGTTCAATCGATTTTTCCCGATAGAATTTGCAAAATCCGAGAGAAAACCTCATCATGAGGGGAGATGATTACGTTTACGAACCTGACACGAGAGAATGAAATTGGAGCAAATTCCTATTTATTTGAAATTGGCGATACAAAATTTGTGATGGATGCAGGGATGCATCCGAAAAAGGACGGGAAAGATGCATTGCCGCATTATGAATTGACGGGAGAGCATCAGCTTCGTGCGATTATTGTGACCCATGCGCATCAGGATCATGTGGGGACATTGCCGGTCTTGCAGCGCCGGCATCCGCATACGCCGGTTTTCATGACAGAAGCAACACAGAAAATCAGCGAAATCATGTTGCATAACTCTGTAAACGTTATGGGGTCGAAAAAGGAAGAACTGGGGATTCCGGATTACCCGTTTTATACCCATCGTGAGATCGATGATGCCACCGCCCATTGGGTAGATGTTTCAGTCGGACGCAAATGGTATTTACCTACACAGGAAAATGAAACAGATATCACCGCAGAGTTTTTTAATGCAGGGCATATTCTCGGCTCTGTCGGCGTTTTGATCGAAGCAGAAGGGCAAAAGATTTTTTACACCGGAGATGTAAATTTCCGCGACCAGACATTATCCACAGGCGCAGAGTTTCCTGAATCCGGAATCGATACTCTGATTCTGGAAACAACCCGTGGCGATTCCCCGGAAGAACCCGGTTTCCTGCGTGCAGATGAGGAAGACCGTTTCGCTAAAGCAATTGATCAGGCATTGGCAAAAGGAAAATGCGTGCTAATCCCGGTGTTCGCTCTCGGAAAAACCCAGGAAGTGATGGCGATGATCTATCGCTTCCGCCAGGAAGGGAAAATCGGCCAGCAACAACTTTATATCGGCGGACTCAGTACGAAAATCACAGAAGTTCATGATGCTCTGAAAAATGACTGGCCACGGAATTATCCCGGCTTGTCGTTGTATGAAGCCACGGCCGCGATGACACTGAATGGCCGGAATATCGACGATGCTCCTGTCAACAAGCCTTACATTTATGCCATTTCCAGTGGGATGATGACCGAAAAAACATTGTCCAATGCATTCGCAAGACGCGTGCTGCCGGAACCGGATTGCTCGGTGTTTTTCGTCGGCTATGCAGATCCCGAAAGCCCAGGTGGCAAACTCCGCGCCACTCCCCCAGGCGGAATGGTCCAGCTCGAAGAAGGAAAACCCGATGTCCAGTTGCTCGCAGATGTTCAGGAATTCAATTTCAGCGCACATGCCCCACGTGAACACTTACTCGAATATGCAGTCAAACTCGCCCCAAAACAAATTGTTCTCGTACACGGAGATCCCTCTTCCATGGAATGGTTCCAGAAAGAACTATCCGCCGCATTGCCAAACTGTAAAATTATTATCCCTCCACCTGGACAACCTATTTCCCTTTAAATATAAACAATCTATACCCCATAAAAGAAGATACTCTTGACATATCCACTTTTTGAAAATAGGTATTATCAAATAAAGTTTGAAACAAAACTTGATTTTGGAATCGAGGAAAAATGATGATCACACAAGAAGATATTGCGCGAATGGTGGGGGTATCACAAGGAGTGATATCTGCAGTTTTAAACGACAGTAATGCGATACGGGTGAGTAAGGATACGCGAGAGCAGATCTTGCGGTTAGTAGATGAGACGGGGTACCAGCCGAACCGGTTAGCGAAAGCGTTGAGGACAGGGAAGAGTGGGGTGATTGGGATATTGTTTCGTGGGGGGTATTCACAGATCTGGATGGCAAAACTGTTTGAAGTTGTCAAGGAAGTGAAAGCGCGTGGGTATCGGCCATTGATATACGACATGGTCTTGATGTCGGATTCGGAAGAGAGTGCGAGTGTGTGGTTATTGAGGGAGCGCGTGGAAGGGGTGATGTTATTGGGGGTGAGTGGGCTGGTAACGGATCCGCGGTTATCGAGAGCGGTATTGGGGAAAGTTCCGGTCGTGAGTATGGATGGATTTTTGGATGTGCCGATTCCGCAGGTACAATCGGATCGAGAGCAAGGGTTTTATATTCTGGCGAAACATTTGCTGGAACTGGGGCATCAGCGGTTAGGGATTTTGCGGCTGGAAAAATGGGCAAACTACGAGCATCCGCACACAGAAGGGATGTTGAAAGGTGTTTCACGCGCACTTGCGGAGTTCGGGAAGAGCGAACCGATTATGATCCGTTTACCCCGAGTTGATCGTGACATTGAAGATCCTTATATAGATGGGAAAGCGCACATGCAGGAATTGCTGAAGCGGAAACGGGAGGACTGGCCGGATGCGGTTATTTGTTCGAACGACGCCTGGGCGATTGGAGCGATCAGTGCTTGTGCGGAACAGGGGATACGGGTTCCGGAAGACATTGCAGTGGTAGGGTTTCAGGATGAAGTTCAGGCTGCTTATGTCGTTCCTCCCTTAACAACAGTTGCACCTCCCTTAAAAACATTGGCAGCACGTGGGGTTGAACGGTTGGTCGAACTGATCGGCCAAGGGAGACCCGTCCCGGAAGAACAGGAAATCCTGAATATGCCTTGTTCTTTAGTCGTCCGCGAATCCTGCGGCGTAAAATTAAAGCAGAATAAGGGGAAATAGTCGTTCTGTGGATATTTAAGGGGAATTTTAGGGCTGTTGTATGGATATTTTAAGGAAATTTTACGGAAATTGAATTGAAAAAAAGAATTATTTATGAACATGTTGAAAAGAAAATCGCTGTTGTTTTTTCGTTTATTTTTGGGAGTGAGTCTGGGAGTGGTTGCTGGGGGAGGGAATGACGTATGGGGTGCATCATCGGTAGAGCAAAAAGCGGGGGTGGAGCCGGGAGAATGGAAAAAAGTGGAATTTACGCCTTTGGTTGCGGCAGAAGGTGGAGGGAATGAGAAAGCGGACAGCCAGGTCATGAAAGGGATTGATGT
>CAKUMP010000280.1 GCA_934667795.1 uncultured Chthoniobacterales bacterium
GAGTTGGCATGGAGGGGGGATAGAGAGGGTACTGGAAGAAATGATTCAGGCGAGAGTGGAAGGGGTGGTGATAACGCATATGGTGGAATCGTTTGGGAAAAAACACACTGCTATTTTGATGGAGCGCGGGATCCCGGTGGTGTCGGTCAATGGGGATGAACGGATGGGAGTGCCGATGGTATGCGATGATGTTGCGGGGATATTTACTGAGATGGTGGAACATTTAGTGAGAGTGGGACATAAAAGAATACTCTTGATGGTGAACGAGAGTGAAACCCGCCCGAGTCGGGAGAGGCGGTATGGGTTTATGGAAGGAATCAGGAAAGTGGGAGGAGAAGTGTGGAGGGTAGACGGTGGAGTCAAAGGATTGCGAATGGGGGGGATGAAAAAAACAGATCGGCTGAGGCATGGGGAAGAAATCCAGGGGGTCGTATGGAATTTTGACGCAAAACAGTATGGATATGATTACTCCCGTTCAGGATATGAATTAATAAAAGAACTGCTTCAACAGGGAGACTTGCCGGATGTGGTGATGTGTACGAATGATGCAGCTGCCTTTGGAGGAATTTCTATATGTTTGGAGCAGGGGATGCGTATTCCGGAAGATCTGGCAATAACAGGATATGGGGATGCAAAATTTGGACGGTTTCCATTTTTCGGTTTAACGACCGTTAAACAAAATATGGAAAAGCTATGTGAGGAAGCGATCCGGATGTTGATGGAGCGGCTCGAAGGAAAAGATGCAGGAATTGAACGAAAATTTTTACCAGCCAGTCTGATAGTGCGATCTTCCTGCGGTCAAAAACGAATGGAAGCAGGCATTATTAGAAAAAATGATATGGACGGCGGTTTTTATAAAACAAGTGATTAGGGGATTTAAAGAAAGAATTCGGAACGAAAGGATACTTATGAAAAGAACATGTAAAATAACAATTTCTACATTCCTTGGGTTTGCTGTTTTACAGGGAGTCCTGTGGATGGGGGCAGAAAATGTACAGGGACAGATGATTCTGGATGAAAGTTTTAGTTCGCCTGTGGGAAGTGTTCCTGATGATTGGGTGATACGGAGAAGAAGTGGAACGACAGGGGTGGTAACCATCACGGAATACGCGACAGAGGATAACCGTTTGTTAATAAGAAGACCAACAGGGGGACAAGGGGGAAGTTCTAATTCTCAGGGGGCATTGTATTATAATGGAGATAACGCGATCCTGAGCGATTATGCCGGGAGTGTGACGATCAGTGTGGATTATGCAACGGCCTCTTTTCAGGGAAGCAATTATCTGGGAGTGGTATTACGCGCACAGAGTTTATCATATGAAGAATATCAGGGCTATTATGTGGCAATGACAAGTAGTACGTTAGGAATCTATTATAACCCGACCAACCATACTACTGCGACTTTATTACAAACGGCTACCTATACGGGGGATAAAACCATATTGGAAGGTACAGATTATCAGTTGAGTTTTTCCGTTATAGGATCGCTGATTTCGGCGACTTTGGGTGATGGAGGTGGCGTGTTTGCAAATGTATCGGTGGATTTGAGTGATGAAGCGTATTCTGGTTATACTTATTATTCCGAAGGCTATTTTGGGGTGCGCAGCGGTTATGGTTCCAGCGACATGTCTGGGTATTACAGTGATCTGCAAGTTGGGGTCATTCCGGAGTCCGGGGTGGGAGTATTATTAGGATTGGGGTATTTAGCGGGCGGCTTACGGAGACGTCGGAAGATGAAAATTTGATGGCATTAAAATAATAATGCAATGCATTGAAAGAAAACAGATGTTTGTAAATGGTTGTGCGGGACTTGGACGTGGTGACGTATCTCCGTTTTCATCTAGGGCGGAGTATCGTCCTGTTGTTTCAAATAAAAAAATCTGAAACGCTCATTTTTCTTAAAAGACACATTGTCAATGAGGAGAAAAATCTGAGAGGATGGAAGTGAATGAGTGAGGATGAATTTGCTGATTATTTAGAGCGGAAAATAAAATTAAAGCGGGTTGGAGGAGAGGAAGAAGCGGGGTTATGGGTTGCTGCTTTACCGTGGGGGGATCGACGAGCAAAGCGTTTGAGTTTGGGAGGAGCAAGAACGGGACAGAAGGAGTTAGGTGAATGGCCTGCAAAACGGCAAGGAAGGGATGTGGATGGAGCGCGTGGAGATAAAACAGGAAATGAGAAACATCCTCGCCGGTTATTGTTGTTCGGGCAGCCTGGGGGTACAGATTTGGAGCATCGCTCTGGAAAAACGGACATTAAAACAGATCTAGGCAACGCTCCATTGGAATTAACCTTGGTAAAACAACCTGATCAGAAAGCGGAAAGTACGCAGAAGGCGGAACGAGAGAAGGAGAGTGCAGAGGGAGAAATTGGGGAGGGAAAAATTTCTATGCGCTTGTGGGAAAAAGCGGAAGGATTGTACTGTTATTGGGAAAGATATTTTCTGGTATTGGGGTATGGAGAGAAAGAAATAGAACTGGCGATGGGGCTGGTGATAGAAGAGGAGCTGCATTGGTGGGAAGCGTGTAACCTGGTCGAGGTGGGAAGAGGAGAAACTTTTGTCGAAATGGAAATGGGGGGCGTGATCCCGAGAAGATTTCCGGGTGCCCCGGGTGGGGAGAGTGGAGCGCATCAGCACAACTGGTTGAATGGACGCGTGTACATGCGTCTGCACTCCAATGGTGTGGTCGAAGTGTATGCGCATCATATTAACAGTGCATTTTTCGATGACGGGCGGGATTTAAAAGGCGTGATTCCGGTGTTAGGATTTCGTGTTGCGGGTACGCAGGTAGAAAAAGAAATACTGGGGGAATGGCGAGGACAGCATGGGATTGTCACGATTGGGGATGCCCGGGTAGATTTCCGGGAGGTGGCACGATTGGGGACGGATGCTTTACCGGGACGGTGTTGGCAAGAGGGTGAAATGCTTGTTTTGCAGCCCTACGCAGGAGTGGAGTTGTTTGGGGGAGCGTATGCATTGCAGATATCGGGCGACCCCTGGATTGAGCGTCCGGAATCCGGAAATTTTCCTCAAGGAATGGCAAGAACCTTACGGTTTTCTTTAAGTCTTTCCGACGCCTCGCCGGTAGTAGTCCGTTATATTGCGCCGGCAGCATGGTACGAAAAATGTCATGAATTCGGGATGGGGGCTCGGGAAAGTAAAACTTCGGATGGGAGTGTGGAAAGTGACAAGCTGGTAGAGGAAGCGTATGGCTGGCTGGTGAAAGGGATGGTGGAAGGAGGATTTGAAGATGGTGCGGTTCCGCGGTATTTGCATAAAAATTTCTGGGAAGGGTATGGGCGGATGCGATATGAAGCGGGGTGGGATGGAGAAGTCCCGTTTGCGCAGTTTTTGCATGCATGGAAAATGGAAGATTCGGACGCGTATCTGCGTGCGATGCGTTCGGCTTGGTATTTTTCGGATGTGGTGGTGAATCATGCCAATAAAAAAGTCCATATGCATGGCTGGCCAGCACCGGCATTTTCATTGCCGATGAGCAGAGTGCAGGGAACATTTTTTGCCTATCTTGAAACCGGAGTGCCGTATTTGCAGGAAACTGCAGAAGCCGTGATCACGACCGCACATTGGATCAATAAAAATTCGTGGCCGCGAATGACCGTTGGACGTGATGCCTGTTATATAC
>CAKUMP010000281.1 GCA_934667795.1 uncultured Chthoniobacterales bacterium
GGGGGATACAATGGCTCTCGACAATTCCAAAAAATTAACTGGCGCAAATTCTGGAACGGGGTACATATAGATTTATGCTGACAAAACGTATTATCCCTTGTTTGGATGTGACGAATGGACGTGTGGTAAAAGGAACAAAATTTCTGGAGCTGCGAGACGCGGGGGATCCCGTGGAATGTGCAATTGCGTATAATGCCCAGGGGGCAGATGAGTTGGTTTTCCTGGATATCACGGCATCTTCCGATGAACGGAATACGATGGTGGATGTGGTCAAAAAAACGGCTTCCCAATGCTTTATGCCACTCACAGTCGGTGGGGGCATTCGCAGCGTCAAGGATGTGCACACGATGTTGAATGCGGGTGCGGATAAGGTCAGCATTAATACCGCTGCCATTACGAACCCGGATTTGATTGATGAAGCGGCAAAAGCGTATGGAAATCAATGTATTGTGATAGCGATTGATGCCAAAAAATGTCCGGAATCCGGAAGCTGGCGTGTTTTCACCCATGGGGGCAGAAAACCGACAGAACTGGATGCGATTGAATGGGCAAAGGAAGTGGCTTCTCGCGGAGCAGGAGAAATCCTTCTGACCAGTATGGATGCCGATGGCACGAAGGCTGGATATGACCTCCCGCTCACCCGCAAAATCAGCGAAGCGGTGGAAATTCCTGTGATCGCCAGTGGGGGGGCAGGAAATGTGGAACATATGATCGATGTACTTAAAGAAGGCCGTGCCGATGCCGTCCTTGCCGCCAGCATTTTTCACTTTGGAGAATACACCGTCCAGCAAGTAAAAGAACGTCTCCACGCCGCCGGTGTTCCTGTGCGTTTGACAAATTAATCCCCGGGAACGTGCCGACACCCCCGGTGTGGCAGAGTTTGGGCGACATGTCGCCGCACCAAATTTCCTTGAGTCGTCACCGCGAAACGATAGGATTAAACAGCAATGGCTGGAGTGAAAGGGAAACAGAAGAAAAAGGATGCTCTGGTAGAAAATTTTTTGCGGCATCTGGAAGTGGAACAGAATCTGGCGAAGCGGACGCTGATTGTTTATCGATCTGCACTAGAAGAAATCATGGAGCGGGCAGATTTTGTGGGCTGGAGGAAAGTGGATGCGGATTTTTATCGGAAGGTTTTATTTGAAATGATGAAAGCAAACCAGGCGCGGACCTATATCCGGCTGAGGTTTGCGGCGGTCAGGCGGTTTTATCGATACCTGCAGGAACGCAATATCCTGAAAATAAATCCTCTGCTCTCGGTTCAATTACCGAAATTGAATAAAAAACTGCCGGTGATTCTGACAGAAAAACAAATGGTTGCTCTGTTAGAAGCACCGATGAAAATGGATTTACCCAAACAGGCGCCACGGTGGCTGCCGTTTCGGGATGTGGCAATTCTGGAATTATTTTACAGCTCAGGATTACGTCTGGAAGAACTGGTCTCCCTGGATATGCAAAGTCTGGATCTTTATTCCGAGACGTTGCGAGTCGTTGGGAAAGGACGTAAGGAACGGATGCTTCCCATTGGACGAAAAGCGATCGAAGCAATTCAGGAGTATATCATCCGGGCAGAAGTCCGGACCGGTGCCCTGTTTATCAGCAAACGCCGGACACGGATCAGTCGCCATGGGGTCTGGGATGTGGTGAAAAAATATCTTTCCCTGGCAGAAATTCCGGAATCCATCAGCCCTCATAAATTACGACACAGTTTCGCCACACACATGCTGGATCACGGCGCCGACCTCCGCAGCGTACAGGAATTACTAGGACATGCCAGTTTGTCCACAACACAAATTTATACCCAAGTGACAAAAGAACGGTTGTTGTCTGCCTATCGTGGCGCACACCCACGCTCTTGATATTTTGTATAAAAACTCCTGTTTCTGTGCTTTCGGAGCGGTCAAATGTGCAGCAGAACAATAAATTTAAAATGAAATCAAAGCCTGAACAAACCATGTCGTTCACGAAATCTCAACAAAATCCTCATGGGAGCCACCTGTCACAGAAAACCCAGATCATCGGACTGCTTGGATGGCTTGTGCTCTGTTTTATCATAGCAGGGATTGGTGCTGCCGCTTCCATCAATGCGAGATCGTTTTATGCGGAACTTATTCGTCCCGATTGGGCACCGCCGGGGGCTGTTTTTGGTCCGGTGTGGACCACCTTATACACCCTTATGGGGATCGCTGCGTGGTTGGTCTGGCGGATCAATGGATTTAAAGCTGCACGCACCCCTTTAATTCTGTTTTTAATACAACTTGCACTCAACGCCCTCTGGAGTTGGCTTTTCTTTGCATGGCAATTAGGCGCTTTCTCATTTGCAGAAATTGTCGTGCTATGGTTGTTTATCGTGATCACCCTTGTTCTGTTCTGGCGTATACGGATACTGGCGGGTGTCCTGCTTGTTCCTTACCTTCTGTGGGTCAGTTTTGCCACGGTGCTCTGTTACACCATATGGCAGATGAATCCACAGCTTTTATAATAGAAATGCGGTATGCTGAAGCTGAATCCCTTGATGCAAATAAATATTGGGTTATTCTTTAGTTTGTTCGGAAAAGCAAACGATTACCTCCACCCATAACAAAAGGGAACATTATGAAGAATGAATTCAAATACAATCGTCTCAATAAAGAAGACGTTGCTGTCCTGCTAGTCGATCACCAATCCGGTTTAACCAATCTTGTTCAAGATTTTTCGCCGGACGATTTCAAGAACAACGTTCTCGCGCTGGCAGACGCTGCAAAATATTTCAATCTTCCTACGATTTTAACGACTAGTTTTGAAGATGGTCCAAATGGTCCCTTGGTTCCCGAACTAAAAGAATTGTTTCCTGATGCTCCATACATCGCACGCCCTGGTCAAATCAATGCCTGGGACAATGAGGACTTCGTGAAAGCGATCAAGGATACAGGGAAAAAGCAGTTGATCATCGCGGGAATTGTAACGGAAGTTTGTGTTGCGTTTCCTGCATTGTCTGCGCGTGAAGAAGGTTTTGAGGTATTCATTGTGACCGATGCCTCCGGAACATTTAACAAGACTACGCGTGATGCTGCATGGGCACGCATGACAGCAGCTGGGTGTCAGCTGATGACCTGGTTTGGAACCGCTTGTGAACTGCATCGTGATTGGCGGAACGATATCGAAGGACTGGGCGCCCTATTTTCGAATCATTTGCCATCTTATCGGTGTCTTATCACAAGCTATATGGCAGGACAAAATGCCGCGAAACAATAAGCCTGAAGGCTCGCTGAATTCACCAAAGAGATGATCGGGAAGCTTTACAGGTAAACTGGTCGAACCGCTTTTGCGGTATAAGACAGAGAAATTTCCTGACGGGGTGAAAGACTTCACCGGGCAATTTGGATGAAGAATGTGCCCTGAAAGGGCAACCTGTGTCAGCCTGGGGCAAACGCCCCATAGGCGCTAACTTGTTTTTTGATCCGCAGATTAACGCAGAATAGCGCGAAGCGAAATAGCCTGTCTAATATTCTTATCGAACCAAAACAGGCATTTACACAGATTATTTCTGAAATTTTAATGATTTATTACTGTCTTCAAATCGCGTTGACTCATAAATAAATGACACCGGAGACCGATTTAAATGGTGAATCGTTGACTCATAAAGCATGACACCGG
>CAKUMP010000282.1 GCA_934667795.1 uncultured Chthoniobacterales bacterium
ACGACGGATCAGGTTAATTTTTTCCAACTGATCCATGGGGATAAGAAGTTCTTCCCTGCGGGTACCGGACATATAAATGTCAATGGCCGGATAGACTCGCATATCGCTGATTTTGCGATCCAGCACCAGTTCCATATTTCCGGTGCCTTTAAATTCCTGGAAAATGAGTTCATCCATACGGCTGCCGGTTTCGATGAGTGCGGTTGCAATAATCGTTAATGAACCGGCTTCTTCGGTATTTCGAGCAGCGGCAAAAAGCTTTCTGGGGATTTCCATTGCGCGGGCATCCATCCCACCGGAAAGCGTGCGGCCACTGCCACTGCTGGCATTGTTGAATGCGCGTCCGATGCGGGTCAGGGAATCCATCAGCATGAAAACATCTTTTCCGCCTTCGACATAACGTTTGGCGCGTTCGATAGCGAGCTGAGCAATTTTGGTATGGCTCTTGATATCGCTGTCATTGGAACTTGCGAGTACCTCTGCTTTCGGGCAGGCGCGACTGATTTCCGTCACTTCTTCCGGGCGTTCATCTACCAGGAGGATGATCAGTTTCATGTCGGGATGATTGATCGTAATAGCTTCCGCAATATGCTGCAAAAGAGTTGTTTTTCCGGTACGAGGAGGTGCAACGATGAGTCCACGCTGTCCTTTCCCGATTGGAGCCATCATATCGATAATGCGGGTCGTATAATTTTCCGGAGTAGTCTCCAGTTTAATATGTTCAATAGGATTAATGGTAGTTAACTCTTCGAACATGGGAGCTGCCTGATACACATTAGGGTGATCACCATTGATTAACTCCAATGAATCCAGTTGGGGACCGCGATTCCCTTTGCGGACCTTTCCGGAGATCCACATCCCGTCACGAAGGCCGTATTTGCGGACAATTTCAGGTTTTACAAAAATGTCGCGAGGGGACTGATTGAAATTCCGGTTGGCATCGCGGATAAATCCAAATCCTTTGCCGGAAATTTCCAGAATGCCTTCGCCAGGAACCAGTTCCACCGGGCCTTCGGCTTCTGCCTGACGGCGCTGACGTTCTTCCGGCGACTCGCCGACATACGTCACGCGCATCGGTGGCCGTTGAGAGCGCTGGGAGCGGTCCTGGTCACGGTCTCGACTATCTCGATCCCGGTTATCGCGGTCGCGATTGTATTTATGAAAATGTTTTCGATCGTAACGGCGTTTATGAGAGGAATTGCGGTTACGATCTGAGCGGGACGGCCTGGAAGAAGACGTTTCGTCTGAAGTTTCCTTCTGTGTATCGGGTGACTCCACAACGGCTGTTGCCTCCTGAGACGAGGAAGGAGAGAAACTTTCTGTGTCCTGTTCTTCCGCGTTTTTGCTTTTGGCTGCAGTGGATTTACGTGCTGCTGCAGTTTTGCGAGTTGTGGTCGTAGGGGTGGAAGCTTTTCTGGCGGGAGTTTTTTTCTCAGAATCTGTTTTCTTTTCGGGGAGAAGTTCCGGGAAAAGTTCCTGTTGCGGCACCGGGTCTTCCTGTGCAGTTTTAGTGCGAGAAGTGCGAGAAATACGTGTGGACTTTGCCGCGGTGGCTGTTTTTGCGCGAGCTTTGGTCGTTTTAGTTGTTTTAGCCGAGGCTGATTCTTCGGAGTTTTTTTCGGAAGAAGTGTCAGCATCTTCAGTCGTGGCTGCCTTACGGGCACGTGTCGTTGTACGTTTTGTCTTGGGTGCTTCTTCAGTGGCGGCGGGAATTTCTTTTTCCTTGGATACCGAAGCGGCAGTGTTGGATACCGAAGCGGTAGTGGATTTGCGCGTCCGTTTTACCTTTGGTTTTTCGGCGGTATCGGAAGCATCGGGAGGGTCGGTAATTTCAGACGAAACAGCTTTGGCAGTGGACTTTGCACGAGAGGTGGAAGCTGGTATTGTTGTTTTTGTCGTACGAGTCGTGCGAGTGCGGGTTGTTTTTGGTTTTTCTGCGGATTTTTTTTCTTTCTCTTCGGTGGTCGCCTTCGTTTTTCGGGTTCGTGGAGTCTTGGTGGGAGCGGGAGCAGAAGCATCGACAGAAGCATCGAAAACGGTTGGTGAATCGTCAGAGGAAGGAATCATGATAAAGAATAAATAGTTTTAAATAAAAATCGGTTAGAAAATAATAATGAAAAAGAGAGGGGCTGGACTGGCTTAGTCTCCAATAACAGCAGAAATTTCAGCGGTGACCTCAAGATTTGGGTAAGCGTCGAGGACATCATCGCAATCGTCGAGCGCTTCGCATAGCCTGGCGACTTGTTGTGCGGTAGGCAGATCGGTGATTTTGACCGTTGTAGTGGGTCTATAAATCAGTTTTTCGGAAGTGACAAGGATATTTGCAGATCTAAATGATTCTGCGATGGCATGTAATTGTTTTGGTGGGGTGAGGACGATGTGATCGGGGCCGGCGGGGTAGGAGTGTTCTGCCTCGCTTTCGACGAAAACATCCAGAAAGGTGGTATAATCACTGGTTTCGCCGTCCACGACGATTTCGCCTTTTTGTTCGAAGAGGTACATCACAGAGCCGCTGGTCGCGAGATTGCCGGAATGTTTGGAAAAAATGTTTCGGAGGTCTGCTGCCGTGCGGTTTTTATTATCCGTAGCGGCTTCGATCACAATTGCGACACCTGCGGGGCCATAGCCTTCGTAGATGACCTTCTGGAAGGTCTGGCTTTCGATTTCGCCGGTGCCTTTTTTGAGTGCGCGGTCGATCGTATCGCTGGGCATATTCTGGGCCCTGGCATTCTGGAGAGCGGTACGGAGTTGGAAATTGGTGGCGGGGTCGCCGCCACCGGTTTTTGCCGCCATGGTGATTTCGCGGGCAAGTTTACTGAAAATTTTCCCGCGTTTTGCGTCTGCCGGGCCTTTGATGTGTTTAACTTTAGACCATTTGTTATGACCAGCCATAGATTTGATTAAAAAATTCGATGCGTATTGAAATTCTCATTAGAGTGATCCTTCAGGAGCAGAGAACTATTTAAACCATTAATAACTTAATATTATTGGAAAGTTACTGAAATTTCAGGGTTAGGGCTCCAATGGGGATTGGAGTAAGTTGTGGATGGCAGGGGTACATGAGGTACCGTGGGAAGAGGAATGCAGCCAGCAGCCCAACAGCCTGAACTATCCTACGACTTTTTACACTCTGCATGAAAATTTCCGGGATGTCAACCACCAATCTTGTTACCCGCGCGTTTTCTGGCAGTCGCATCAAGAATTTTTTTCCGCATACGAAGGGAAGAAGGGGTGGCTTCGACATACTCATCCGGTCCGATATACTCAAGAATTTTCTCAAGTGACATCTGGACAGGTGGGTCGAGCTGGATCCCTTTTCCATCCCCCTGGCTTCGCATATTGGTGAGGTGCTTGGTTTTACAGGGGTTGACGATAATATCGTCGGGACGGCTGTTTTGGCCGACAATCATCCCTGTATAAACTTCCTGACCTGGTCCTACGAAGAGTTTTCCGCGTTCCTGGACGTTATTCAGCGCGTAAGCGGTCGTGGTACCGGCTTCCATCGCGATCAGGACACCGGCGATACGGGATTCGATATCGCCCTTGTAGGGAGCATACTCTGCGAAGAGATGGCTGGCGGTCCCCATTCCTTTGG
>CAKUMP010000283.1 GCA_934667795.1 uncultured Chthoniobacterales bacterium
GGCCTCAACAAGAAAGTCGTCTCCGTAGTAGGAGTGAAAGCGATGTAGCGACTGGATGATGAGATAATTCACCGGGAACCAGATAGGTCCGCGCCAGTTGGAGTTACCACCAAAAAGACCGGAATCCGATTCGCCGGGAAGATAGTGGACATTAAATTTGGAGTTATTGAAGGTAAACTCATAAGGATGTGTTTCATGGTATTTGGAGAGAGAGCGAATTCCATAAGGCGAAAGAAATTCGTTGGGATCAAGCATCCGACGAAGCAGACATTTCATTCGGTGTCCGCGCAGTAAGGAAAGCAGACGACGTTCGCCACGTCCGGGTTCGTTCCATCGGGAAATGAGGCCAGCGAGATCGGGGCGGTGATTGAGAAACCATTCGAGACGTCGAGTAAAACCTGGGACCTTGCGCAAGAGTTCCGGCTCAAGAACTTCCACCGCAAAAAGGGGAATCAAGCCGACCATGGAACGCACACGAAGCGGAAACATCTGACCGTCCGGTAAATTTAAAACATCATAAAAGAATTTATCCTGTTCATCCCATAGTCCAATATCTGTTTCTGCAATATTATTCATTGCACCGGCAATCATTAAAAAATGTTCGAAAAATTTCGTCGCGATATCTTCGTATGTGGAATTATACTGTGCTAATTCCAAAGAAATGCGCAGCATGTTGAGAGCATACATTGCCATCCAGGAGGTACCATCTGCCTGATCGATATGCCCACCGGTGGGGAGTTCTGAACTGCGGTCAAAGACACCGATATTGTCGAGTCCGAGGAAACCACCTTGAAAGACGTTACGACCAAATTTGTCCTCGCGATTGACCCACCAGGTAAAGTTGAGAAGCAGTTTATGAAAAACGCTTTCGAGAAATGGCAGGTCGCCCTGACCATGATTGCGAAGTTTTTCGGAGTTATAAACTTCCCAGGTTGCCCAGGCATGAACAGGAGGGTTCACATCGCTGAAGTCCCATTCGTAAGCGGGGAGTTGTCCGTTTGGATGCAGGAACCATTCACGCGTGATACATTTTAGTTGGTTCTTTGCAAAATCGGGATCGATGGATGCCAATGGAATCGCATGGAATGCAAGATCCCAGGAAGCAAACCAGGGGAACTCCCATTTGTCCGGCATGGAAAGAATATTGGCGGAGTCCAGGTGTGGCCATTGCCAGTTACGTCCATGCTTGCGTTCCACGGGAGGAGGTGGCTGGTTGGGGTCGCCTTCCAGCCACGGGTTGATCTGATAATGGTAAAATTGTTTATTCCAGATCATCCCGGCGAGAGCCTGTCGATGGATGCGTTTTTCTTCAGGGTCTTTCAAGTTTTCCTGATGGCGTTTATAAAAGCTTTCGGCTTCCTCTGCGCGGGAAAGAATCGTGGACTCCGCATTGTCGAACGGGTGTTTGTAGTGTCGTTGGGAAACCCGGAACAGACAAGAAACAGATTTGTTACCAGGGATATCTGTTCGGAAATGAAATGCTGCTTTGGTGCCGAGCTGGGCGGGGTTGACGGCATCCAGATCATTTTTACAAATATAATTACAGATGCCGTCTTTATAATATCCGGAGGATTCAGGCTGATTAAAAACGGCCGGGTTTGACTCATTTTCTGTAAATAACCAGGAGCCGACTTCCTGAGCATAGATATAATATTGTCCTAGTTGTTCATGTGTACATAAAACCTGATGGGGGGAAACCTGTTGGATATGGGGTTTTGCTTCGCCTGTTTTCCAGGACCAGGTATTGCGAAACCAGATATGAGGGAGAATGTCCAGAGGAGCACTTTCATTGCTGCGATTGTGCGCCGTGATTTTAAGAAAAAAATCATGGGTGGAAGATTTTGCATATTCGATAAAAATATCGAAATATTTATTATCATTAAAAATCCCGGTATGAGGGAGTTCGAATTCGGGATCTTTTCGGGAGCGGGATTGACTTTCGTGCCGCAGTTGCTGGTAGGGGAAGGGGCGCTGAGGGAGTTTATAAAGATATTTAAGATAACTATGGGTCGGCGTGGCATCCAGATAGTAATAGAGTTCTTTCACATCTTCACCGTGGTTCCCCTCTGCGTTATTAAGTCCGAAGAGGCGCTCTTTTATAATAGGGTCCTGATGATTCCAGAATGCATGTGCGATACAAAGCCGCTGATGATGGTCCGAAAATCCTGCGATTCCATCTTCTCCCCAGCGGTAGGCGCGGGAGCGGGATTGATCAAAGGTAAAGTAATTCCAGGCATCTCCATCCGCAGAATAATCTTCACGAACCGTCCCCCATTGACGCTCACTCAAATACGGCCCCCAATGACGCCATCCCGTTCCGGCAAGTATTTCACGCGCCAGTCGCGCTTCTTCTTTTTGCGTAGAGGAAAATTCAGGATGTGATGCGTCAGACATTTGACCATCCTATCACATTTTCCAAAAAAAAACTATAGAATAGGCGGGCTGAAACACGGCCGTTCCCGTCACTTTGGCTCGAACGGGGGGAAACCGCCGGAAACATCCCTTTTGCTTTCGTAGCAATAGGGGGCGTATTTGGACTAAAAACCATTGGTGATCCTCCCACATCATAAACTCAGCCAGCCCCACTCTGAAAACCAAAGCGGCGGGAACCGCCGCACTCCAAATTTTACTAATTACAAAAATAAATGATGATTGATTCGTAATAGCTAAAAACTATCATGAGATATAGAGAGGATGTGCTTTGCTAAATCGGGAGAATTTGCGATAAGAAAAGAATGTCAGCTCAAGATAACTCAGATAGTGGAAGAATTGAATGGGTACAGGAAGGGCATATAGGGAAAGTGTATTTGGAGCATTCGGGGCGGATGAATGCGATTACGGTTGCGATGTGGCGTTCGCTACAGGAATTATTTGAAGACATTGCATCGGGAAAAAGGGGGGAGATATGGTGTGTGGTGGTGCGAGGACGGGGAGGGAATTTTGCGGCAGGAGCAGACATCCAGGAATTTCCCGAAATGCGGAAAAATCTGGAGACGACGATATATTATCATGAAGAAATTTTAGCTCCTGCATTAAAGGCGGTGGCGGAGTGTCCGTGTCCGGTGGTGGCAGCGATTGAAGGGGTTTGTGTAGGAGGCGGGTTGGAAATTGCTTCCCGTTGTGACATTCGGATTGCCGCGATAGGCTCACGATTTGGCGTGCCGATTAATCAGTTGGGATTTCCGATGGCACCATTTGAGTTGGAAAGTTTAGTGGAATTGGTAGGGCCATCCGCGGCGATGGAAGTTTTGTTGGAAGGGAAAATTTATGCCGCGGGTGAGGCGAAAGCAATGGGGATAGTGAATCGGGTGGTGACAGGCTCGATGCTGGAGGATGAAGTGGAACATACCGTGAAACGAATCCTAAAGGGAGGCCCATTGGCTGCGAAATGGAATAAAAAATCCTTGCAGCGCTGGAAAGGGATTCAACGGGAATGGAGCAAAGAAGAAAAAAATGCTTTTTACGCAGGCTGGGCAGAGTCGGAGGACCATCGCGAAGGCGTTGACGCATTTTTGAAAAAACAAAAACCAGATTTTAAAGGACGCTAAATC
>CAKUMP010000284.1 GCA_934667795.1 uncultured Chthoniobacterales bacterium
CTTCCATTATTTAAGTAAAGTGTCTAAAAAGCGGTCAAACTCTTGCCTTTTTGTTGAGTCATGTAAGAAAAGAAGAATGATTCTTGATTTTTTAGTTTGTTGATAAAACAAAATTTTAACAAATGCGGTGAGGTTAAAATTTCTTAGAGCATTAAGTAAAGTGTTTTGGTCTCTACAAACGGGATGAGAATTAGAAGTACGAATCAGAGTTCGTCCTTCTAATTCTAGAATAGTCGTACTTTGATTTAAGTGCTTACATTCTTCTTTATACACAGATAAGTTTACGTGTCCGATTTTTACTTCAGTCAGTTCTGGATGTTTTTCTATAAAATCACTTTGAGTAAAAAGTCTTTCTCCGGAGTTTTGCTGTTGTTTAAGGAGCTGATGGATGGCTTCTCGGCTTAAATGATCAGAAATATTTGTTTCGAAAAGTTTACATAATTTTGAAATGATGTCTCCCATTTCTTCTTGTGTCCAAATTTCTACGTTTAAACTTTTTGCGATTTTTTGAATTAATGCATCTTTGGGCCAGGTTGGACGGACAGCAATAGCTTTTGCGTTGAGACCACCAAGTTTTCTGCGATCTGAACTTAAACGGCTAAGTTGATCTATAGTGTTCGTATCCTCTTTTTGTAATTTCAGGTCAAAAACAATGATTTGTTCCCCGGTAGAGACAATCGCATCGAACTCCTGACTTACTTGGCTTCCTTGTTTTGATTCAAGATTTGCAATAATATTATTTGCCCCACAAAGTTTTAATAATCCTCCAAAAAATTTTTCAAACACAAACCCTGAATTTTTACTTTGAGGATTTGCAAGTACAGGAAATTCATTTTGTAATTTATTCCAATCCCACTGGTATTCGATTCCTTGTTTTACAATCTTGTGAAGGTTTTCGATTGCCGTTACAGGATTGGATTTCCATCTAGTATCTTCTGGATGAATGTTAGGAGTAGTGACAAGTTTTTCCACGGATAAATTTACAGAAATAGGTTCATCAATATTCCATTTTTCACATCGTGTGGTTTGAATTTGATCAATAGAAGAAGTCAGCAGGCGAAACCAGTCGCCTTGTATTTCTCGATAGAATACTTCGATATTTTCTTTGCTCACCCAGGGGATAACTCCCGCGAACATCAGTTTAGTACCACCCGTGGCATTAATCGTCCATTGGGTGTCAGGTGGTTGTGTCTGGAGGAGCTGGTGAATGGATTTGGTGACTTCTTCCGAGTGGGCGCCAGTCAAGTGAAGTTCAACAGGTGCATCAAAGATTTGTTTGGCAAGACCGGCTAATGCTTTTGCCGGTTTTTTGGAATAATCTTCGCTTTCGGTATGTAAAATGTGAAGAGCTACCCATCCATCATCTCTTTTTTCAAGAGCAGCCAGCCCCAGAAGGTTTGGCCATAACTGTTCGCTTGCAATAAGTATGTGATGAGATTTCATAAAAAAATTGTGTAAAATGGTGTAGTGATTTTAATGTCCGAACATTGTGCCTGCGGTCACATCCAGGACCGTTCCTGTCATATAGCTTGCTTGATCGGACAATAAAAATGCGATCACGTGTGCGACCTCGGTGGGTTCGCAGAGGCGTTTGAGAAAGGAGGTTTGAGCGATACGCTCGCGTTTCTCGCTGGACCAGTCTTCGGTGAGGGGAGTGATCATGGGGCCGGGGAGTAAAAGATTGGCACGAATGTTGTCGCTGCCGAGGTTTCTGGCCAGGCTCATGGTCAGGCCTGTGAGAGCAGCTTTGCTTGCTGCATAACTGGGTTTACGTGCGCCGACAATTCCAACCGGAGAGCCAATATTCACAATGGAACCGGATCCATTTTGTTGCATTTTAGGTGCCAGGAAGCGAGCAAGTTTCATGGCAGGAGTGACATTGACATTAAAGCTATGGTCCCAGTCATCATCGGAAAGGTGGTAAATCATATCGCCTTTACTTTGTGCGGCGATATAGACCAGACCTTTTACAGGATGCTGAGAAGGTAACGTTTCCTGCACTAGATCAATGAGGCGAGGGTCTTCCACATTTGTCTGTAAAGGGTATAAGGGAGCATTTTTGTATTTAGCAACGAGTTTTGCAAAACGGCTGGTATTATGGTCAATCCCCAAAACAGCATAGCCTTTTTCTAATAAAAGCTCGCAGGTTGCGGTACCAAGTCCGCCGGCAGCACCCGTGACAATAATTAAAGGAAGAGCAGAATTCATATACAAGAAAGGGCGGCAAAATGTGCCTGGTTAGTGGAATCGCATAAAACGTTGATAGGAAGTTCGTTCAAATAAGGGCCATCCACGGTTTCACAATCCGGAAGCGGGGAGAAATGGGACGACAGGGCATTCAGTTCTTCAAGGAAATCATTTTCTCCTGTTGTAAGAGTAGGGAATATTTCGGGATTTACCTGATTCAGAAGAATGCGATCACGCCAGCGACCGGAAGTAGTCAGCCATTGTTGCGCATCTTGAAGCGACGCGGGCGAGACTTGTTCTAAATTAAAATTCTTCATGCTTGCAAGGGTGCAAGAAACTAAAAAAGTTGCCGAGTGAGTGGGGGAGGCACTTTCCAGAAAATTCCGGATTTTTGTTTTTAAGGCTTTGCGATAGGAGGGCAAGAGGGGAGACGGCTGAAGAATATTCAGACAACCTATACGGATTTCGTGCAGATCACCGAAGGCTTTTCTGTTTGCGATTTGTATCTGATGTTCTGTTGCCTGAAGAGAAAGCAGAATATCTAATTCATCACGAGGGGTATTGGCTTTCAGGCAAGCACGGGCATATGCCAGATAGGATCGGATACGATGAGGTTCGCTTCCCCACATAAGGCTTTCCCGTCCGTAAATAAAGGCGATGGACGGGATGTTTGCGGAGAGTGCCCATTCTGTTAGAAGCCCGGTTGCCTTACTCATTTTTAAGGGAGTCGGAATATGGGAACGTAATTGATAAAGCAAAAAGGATAAGGCTGCTTTGAGAAGTTTCCAGGCACCGATGCGCAGCGCCATGCGCGCAATCAATTGAAGTTCCACGGTGGTGGCAATTGACGCTTCCCATTCGGAATGAGAACAGATCCAATGCAGTGTGTCTTGAAGAGACTGGATGGCTTCCTTCGAGGGAAGCGAGGCGTCCGGAAGGGCATGATGCTCTCTCCACCAGCCGATTGCCGGTGCCTGGTAGCGTTCCAGTAAAAAATGATCATACTCCGGCAGTTTGAAAGAAGGCGAAAATGTATTCGTGCTTTCTATGCGCAGAATATCGGTAAGGCTTATATTTTGACGATGTGTTTGCATGGGGCGTGGTATTAATGGGTTGCGGATATTGCATAGATTTCTTCCAGCAATTTCATGGTGACAAGTCCAAATCGCGCATGAGAAATAAACGGGGTATGTGGGTCTGTCGCAGTGATCGCTTCAATAAATTTCTGCAATTGCTGGTCCATTGCATTTTCCCAGTTTCTTGGATATTTTATATCCTGAATCATTTTGCCTTCATGAAAAAGCTGGAACCCTTCACGGTCCGCTGTGAGAT
>CAKUMP010000285.1 GCA_934667795.1 uncultured Chthoniobacterales bacterium
GTACAATTCCAAATCCACCACATAGGAGTCCTTCTCTGCAATATTTGCCCGGACATGTAAAAACAGCTTTTTACTGGGAATAACCCACACTTCCTCTTTCAAATGGATGGAATTACGCGATTCCCCCACCAGGTAATAACTATTATACCCAAAAACTTTTTTAAATCCCTTCAAATACGGATTTAAAAACGCTGGGGGTTCCGGTGGGACATCTTCCATCGTTGCCAGAATAATAGCCGAATAAATTTCCACCGCTTTTTGTTCTTCAGTGTCGGCATTCACCGTCAGATTCAAAACAAATATCCCCAGACACAACAGCAGGAAAAACGCCCCGCCTTTTTTCCAGCGTGCCACTCCGGTTTTATCTGTTCGAGTTTCTTTCATCAGCGAATCAAAGTATCTGCAGGTAAATAAGACATTCCATCTACCCACAACACCACAAAATCCCGGTCATTCGCAGGCAAAGCGGTTACATACAGGTTTTCTCCCGGAATCGCCCCCAGGATTTCTGTCCGGGCAAAAGTTTCTTCCCCGGTTGTTTTCTCACCCGGATTTTGTGGACCGCTCTCCCACCACATCGAAACTCCTAATACCAGAAATAAACAGACTGCGGAAGTGGCAACCAGTTTAGGGAGAGAAAACAAGGACCACCAGTTCGCCACTTTTTCCACTTGCTTCGGCTCCGCGGTCTGACCCTTTTCCTCCTCCAACCGCTGCCTTAAAGATAAATTAAAAAATTCCGGATTAGGCATTTCTACCGTTTTTAGAGAACGCAACTCTTCCCCGATACTTTTGACCATCTCCCGTTCTTCCAGCCATTCCGGATGTTTTTCCAGTGCGCGTTCAAATGCTTCGCGTTCACTGGAATCCAGTTCTCCATCCATCCAGGCTGTCAGTTTTTCTTCAAAATTTTTCATTTTCTCCCTCCTGTTCCTTCCAATGCCCGCTGCAAATGCCTGCGCGCATAATAAAGCCGGGACATCACCGTCCCAAGAGAAATTTTCAATTTATCCGCAATTTCCTGATAACTATACCCTTCCATTTCTTTTAGTTCTATCACCAGGCGATGTCCTTCTGACAATTCATTCATTGCCGCCATGATCGTTGCCCGCAACTCCGCGCGTTCCAATGCTTCCATAGGTCCCTCCTCTGAGGATATATGATACAATGGGTCCACTTCCAAAGGCATCCCCTCTTTCGCTTCCAGCGAATCCGTCCGGCGTGCACTACGTCCTCGCAACCAATCCAATGCCGAATTTCTAATCACCCGATACATCCAGGTGGAAAATGCAGCTTCACCTTTAAACTGGTCAATTGATTTCCACACTTTAATAAATCCTTCCTGCGCCATATCCCACGCATCATGTTCATTCTTTACCATGTTAAAAACCATTCCATACACTTTCGCTCGGTATTTCGTGACCAGTTGATCAAATGCATCCAGATCTCCAAGCCGGCATTTTTTTACCAGTTCCAGATCTTCCGCTTTTGATTGCGTATGGTTTGATTCTTCCGACATAAGTTCAGACGTATGCGCTCCCCGATTTATTCAAATCCAATCCCATTTTTAATGAGTTTTGGACAAGAATGAAGTTTCCTCTAAAAAATTTCTCCTTTGTAACATCTCACTCCTGTAACCTGCGCCACTCTTCACGCGCCTGTCCCATCAGCGAGACAACAACATCACGTACTTCAAATAGTTTATTTCGTAATTCCTCACTGGTTTCCGGCCCCAGAAGTTTTTGCTCTACCAGTTGATTAAAACCATTCAAAGCATCCGTCACCGCTTTCAACCCTCTTTTTAAATACGCAATCTGCATCCCCACCTCCGCATCCTCCTGATTACTGATCACGACTGCCAGTTTTGAACTCACAATCATACATCCCGAAACCAATGCATCCATCGCGTCCGAGTCATCCAGATCCTGGCGCGTTTTCTGCAAGTCAAACACCATCATCACCAAGTCCTTTGAACATTGATAGAGAGGATCTTCTTCAAACCCATAATCCTCTTCTTCTTCGTCCAGCGCATCCAATGCCTCCATATTTCCGGTTTCCAAATCTGCTAACAAACGGATTTCCTCTTCATCGTCATCGTCATCCGCATCTTCCCAGCCCATTTCTTTGGCGATCATCTCCTCCCGGTTTTCATGATTATGGTACTTCTCCAACAGTTCCATATATTGATCCGCCCGGCGATCCTGCTCTTGCATGAATTGCTCCCATTCAAACTCATCCCATAACCTGTTATCCTGAGGTTCTTCGTCCTCCATATTTCCTACTCCAAATCTATATCACTTCACGATGCATAAATTACTCCAATCTCCGCATCTGTTATCCACACAAACTGCATTCAATCCCATCCAAGATCAAATCATTTTTTAGAAGAGATTTTTTCCATCACGCGGGAAGAATTTGGAGTGCGGGGTCTGCACCGCTTTGGTTCGAACGACGTTTGAGTTTCGCCATGCGAAGGATGCTCGTACATCCCATTCGCTATGATCCAAAGCGGCGGAAACCGCCGCACTCCAAATACGCCTCATCCCATTCGGAAAGTAAGGGACAACTCAAAATATTAAGCGCTGTTGCACCCGAAGGCACAACAGCGCTTAATGCATGTTTCAAAAACGA
Source organism: uncultured Chthoniobacterales bacterium (assembly GCA_934667795.1). Taxonomy (GTDB): domain Bacteria; phylum Verrucomicrobiota; class Verrucomicrobiia; order Chthoniobacterales; family CAKUMP01; genus CAKUMP01. Next base: position 2,632 of record CAKUMP010000285.1, read on the forward strand.
ACTGAAATTAGCGAACAACGCGAGCGCTGCCACCTTTCATGACTTTTTCCACTTCGGAAACGGTCATCATGGAGGTATCGCCAGGGGTGGTCATCGCCAGGGCTCCGTGTGCGGCTCCGTAGTTTACGGCTTTATCCGCATCACCTGTGGTCAGGAATCCGTAAATAAGGCCGGAAGCGAAGCTGTCGCCACCGCCCACGCGATCCATGATTTCAAGTTCTTTATAAGCACGGGACTGGTGGAATTCTCCATTATACCAGGAAATTGCCGCCCAGTCATTAAAGGTTGCAGTTCTGACCGTACGCAAGGTCGTTGCAGTTGCTTTAAAGTTCGGGAAATCTTTCAGCGCTTTTTCGATCATCCGTTTGAAGCTGTCGATTTCAATACTTGAAATATTTTCATCAACGCCTTCCACTTCAAATCCAAGGGATGCGGTATAGTCTTCTTCGTTCCCCACCATCACGTCCACATATTTCGCAATCTCACGATTGACCTCCTGTGCTTTTTTCTGTCCGCCAATGGCTTTCCAGAGAGAAGGACGGTAGTTCAGGTCGTAAGAAACGATCGTTCCGTGCTTTTTCGCTGCTTTCACCGCTTCAATCACCACATCAGGGGTGGTATCGGACAACGCGGCGTAAATTCCACCTGTGTGGAACCAGCGAGCACCATCTTTACCAAAAATTTCTTCCCAGTCGATATCTCCCACTTTGAGTTGGGAAGCCGCTGTATTTCCGCGATCCGGAACCCCTACAGCACCGCGAATTCCAAACCCACGTTCTGTAAAGTTTAAACCATTTCGCACCTCGCGTCCGATCCCGTCATACGGTACCCATTTGATATAATCCGTATCCACCCCACCTTGCATAATGAAATCTTCGATCAGAT
>CAKUMP010000286.1 GCA_934667795.1 uncultured Chthoniobacterales bacterium
GAGCAGGGGGAAAGTTTTTTTTGAAACGTCCCGGAATGCTGCAAGGAGGCCATCGAAATTGACCAGCGGGCCTTCTCTTTTCAGGATGGTTTGATGGTTTTGTGTGCCGCCACCTTCCGTTCTGGGAGTGACCTGATGGATGTGTGCCAGTTGGAGATAGGGGGAAACTTGCCAGAGCCAATCTGCCAAGCCATGGTGTTTGGCAATGTGAACATCGGCAAAAGCATGTCCGGAATCAAAAATGATTCCGATTTTTTTCTGCTGATCTTTGGAAACGTTACTGCGCTCCCGTATTGCTTCCACAAATCGCAAAAGATGCCAGGGGAGAGTGCTCAAACGTTCTTCGCCTGGTGGGCTTATTTTTTTATTATACACATTTTCAAAACTGATCTGTGCGCCCATTTCCAAGGCACGCCGAGCAAGGTTAGTGTACGTGTCCAGACAGCGTTTCACCCAGTCCGTAGATTGAAACGTCCCATTCTGATGATACAAAAAACGGGTTGGAACATCGGGGAGATGAACCGTGAGATCATCGAGTTGCATGTCTTCTGCCCATTGCAGCCAGGCGGTCTGGTCTGCCAGATCGACGCCTTCAGCAGGGTGGGGGAAATTGGGAAGATGCAGCGACAGAAATGCATCAGAAATGGTCTGACGATATTTCTGTGCCAGTTGTTTTTCTGTATCCGTTGCACGTCCCTGGCTATGCCGGTAATGGAATTGAATTGCCGGAATTTTATATTCGATCGCGGTGGATAAAAGCGTTTCGGCAGTCCCGCGAAAGGCGACTCCGATACGCGGTTTTGACTCAGGAACTGGCGAAATATATTTTTGCGGAACCCGTATCCTTTGTAAAGAAAGTGTGATTTGATCCCAGTCACAAACAAGTAATTCCGGGCCGGAACGTCGTGCTTTAATGGGGTCCAACCCGGCACAGATCGTGACCTCCAGATTCCCATCCGTGAACTCCAATGCTTCGTGTTTATGCCCACAAATCCAATGGATTTTTGCATTCGACTGTGCTAACGCCTGCATCCGTGTCTCGCCAGCCAGTTGTGGGGGGAAATGCGCAAAAACCAGACAACTCCCCGAGGCCGGTAATTGCTGCAAGAGTGCATCCACATTCCTTCCGGCTTCTTCCGTATTGCTTGTGGCCAGTAAAAAAACAGCGTCTTCCAAGGCGACGCATCCTTGTACGGTTAAAAGAAATTTTTCGCCTTCATTATTTCCTGGAAGATATTCCATGGGGGTATGTGCTCCCTTTAATGCATCCAGAAATGCTTCTGCCTGGGCCGGAATCGCACGATGGGTAATGTCGCCACCTAAAATAATTGTGTCCGGAGACAATGCACGAATTTGCCGGACACACCATGCCGCAATGCGCTTCTGAATGGGAACAAGTGGTGCAACCGAGTGCGCATCGCTCAGAAAAACAAAGCGTTGTCTGGCGCTGCCGGCATCCTGTTCCATCGTTTCCGGATCGGCAGGAACAAAACGTTTTTCTGCCATCCGGATTCTTTTTCTTACCAAAGTATTTAAGTTGTTCTGAATCGTGTGCTCAAGTTCCGGATCGATACAGCGAAGATCATGATCAAACGTCTGGATCCGGAGAGTAGCAGGACCCATATCCAGAATCCGGCTATGTCGGAACCCATCCCGACTGTGGGAAGGAGAGGCTGTTCCGGTATGGACATAACAAACTCCCAGTCGTTTACTGATCGCATCCCGATAGTGCTGCCCCAGATGATTATGTCCGGAAAACCAAAAGACAATATTCGGGTGTTCCCAGATGATTTGCTGAATGCAACTGGGAACATGGTTTTGATTCATGTACGCATTGCCCACGCGTGCATGCAGTTCAGGAAGAACCATCAGCCCGGTGCCAATAGGGGGCGCATGTCCCAGGATCAGAACCGGTTTGGGATGCAGCCTTTTTAATTCTTTCCGCCACCACTCCAGTTGGGTGTTATCAAGAACAATTTCATTTTTGTTGACCGTATTGCGTCGCCAGAAAGTATTGCACAATCCTATGATCGCGAAGTTTTCCTGTTCTAACGAAAACCATGGGGTATCTCGCCCGAGAACAGAAAGCATTGCTTGAACCGATGCTTCATCGGTTTCAAATTCCGGTGCCTGCAAATCGTGATTCCCGATAATCGAATACCAGGGAGCGTTTAGCCCCGCAAGGACTTGTACCGCTTGTCGCGTTTTCTCACTTTCTCCCATCCCGCTTCCACCGGTCAGATCGCCCAGTACAAGAACCAGATCAGGATTCAGACCGTTAATGTCCGCTATAATTTCCTCTTCCCAAAATTTAATTTCGCTCTCGTAAATATGTGGGTCGCCAAGAATGAGTAATCGTTGAGTGGGTTTCTCCATATTGCGTTCTTTTTTATAGGATCATGTCCCTGAGAAATGCCAACACAAATTATGGAATCAAGTGCTCAGGGTCAAAATATTCATCGCTATTCCGTGCCAGCCAGGGAGAGGCTCCTCGTATTTCTATTTGTAAATCTCCCGATGCCCATACAGCCAAGTAAAGTACTTTCCCTCTATTTTCCGGGCCCAATGCAATGGATAGCTTTCCTGTAGGGGTATTCTCTGTTACCTCACGATACACTCCCAGAACCTGCCCGTTTTCATCCAGTAATGCCGCTCCGTATCCTCCATGATGCGGGGCTGTTAATGAAATTGTACAATGTTCGGACTGCTCAGGTACCTTTAATTGATACTTCGCATTGCTAAGTCCGGAAAGTAAAAGCCCGGGCGATGCTTTCATCAACACTCCAGAAAAAAATCCGGAATCCAGGTTCCATATCCCACGATCGGGTTCCTCAATTTCTAATGAAAAAATTTCTCCCAATCCCTCAGGAAGCTTTATAAGAAACTCCTGATTCTTTTCCGTAAAAAGAATTTCCTCCTCCTGCACAACCTCCCCATCATGTCTCATGATGCGAACTTTCCCATTTTGCGCCTCCTCAGAACTATTCGAAGCGCTTCGATACAGGGTAAGAGAAGGGATAGGGGATTGGGGTGAAGTTTTGAGAAGAAAGGTGAGGGTACCTGGGCCACGGACATCGAACTTCCGTGCATGGGAGATACCTTTAAAATAGACGTTGGATTTGCCTTGGGGAGAAAAGCCTGGCCATTGGGAATGATTATTTTGGTAGGCGGATTGAAGGGAGCCGAGGACTGCTTGTGCGGAGCGCAACAGGAGGCCGATTTTTTGGCGTCTGGCGACAGGTTCCTCGTAAAAAAGTGTATTTAACAAAACTTCTTCAGCGATGCGGATGAGATCAGGGTTATTTTCGAGCATTCCCATATAGGCGATGGATTCTGCGTTGAGGATATTGGTAACACTGGATTGTTTTGGGCGTGCGAGACCGGGGGAGCCATCGCGACGGATGTCGTAAGGCCATCCACCGGAACCCGGCCATGCGGTTGCCAATAATCGGACACCACGTAAAACAGCCTCTTTTACCTCCTGATTTTTTGTAACGTCATAATATTGAGTA
>CAKUMP010000287.1 GCA_934667795.1 uncultured Chthoniobacterales bacterium
TCTCGAACCTGCCCTGCGCGCCTTTCAACTCGTGGATTCGTCACTGAAACTTAGCCCCGTGAAAAAAGATGGCGACCTGCTGACTCCGGGGGAGACCGTTTTGAAAATCGAAGGAACTTCGCGCAGCATCCTGACAGCGGAACGCACGGCTTTGAATTTTATCCAGCAACTTTCCGGCGTCGCAACCCTGACCCATACATTTGTTCAGGCCATCCAGTCCACAAAAGCCCGAATTCTGGATACGCGCAAAACAACCCCAGGCCTCCGTCAGCTTGAAAAAGCCGCAGTCGTGCACGGGGGAGGCGTCAATCACCGTTTCGGCCTTTACGACATGGTCATGGTCAAAGACAACCATCTTGCGACTGAAAACTCTCTGGAATCTCTCCGGAATGCTATTTCCCGCTTCAAACAGGACCATCCCGATAAAAAAATTGAACTGGAAACCGATTCCATTCAGCAAATCCGCGATTTCCTTACCCTCGACGGAGTCGATGTTATTCTTTGCGACAACATGACGCCCGAACAACTTCGGACCGCGGTTGAAATCAATCAGGGGCGTGTCATTCTGGAAGCCAGCGGTGGGGTCACACTGGAAACCATCCGCCCGATTGCAGAATCCGGTGTTGATTTCATTTCCATTGGCGCGCTAACGCATTCTGCCCCAGCCATTGATTTTTCGCTGGAAATGGATTTCCTCTCGGTATGAGTACCCCTTCTGAACAGGATTTTCTGATTCTCCAGCAGCTTCGAAGCGCTCACCCCCATCCACTTTCTTTACCTGAACTGACCGAGGCTACGGGGCTTTCTCCAGAAACCATCCAGCAAACTCTGTTGAGTCTGGAAGAGTCCGGATTCCAATTCGCCCAGCACCCACATCAAGGAATTTCCATTCTGAAATCTCCTGCTCAATTGATTGCGGATGACCTCCGGGCGCGCCTGCCGGATCATCTCATCATCGGGAAGCGCATCCTGACATTTCAAAAAACAGAATCTACCAATACGCTTGCGCTTCAACTAGGAAAACACGATGCCCCGCATGGCACCTGTGTCTTTGCGGATGCGCAATCCTCGGGGCGTGGACGTCTAGCGAGAAAATGGCATTCTCCTGCCGGCACCAACCTGTATTTTTCCATTCTGCTTCGTCCATCGCTGCCTTCCTCGCAGTGGGCGACCTTTGCATTTTCGTCTGCCCTGGCGATTTGTCAGGCACTGCAAAATTGTTTTTCTCTCCCCTCTTACCTGAAATGGCCGAATGATATTATCACCCGCAATAAGAAATCCGGTGGTATTTTGCTGGAAAGCAGCCTTTCTTCTACCTCTCCTTTTTTAGTCGTTGGTATAGGAATCAATGTCAACCAGACAGAATTTCCGGATGAACTAAAAGACATCGCTACCTCGCTGCAACTCGAACTTCAATCTCCTGTCTCGCGACCGGAACTCGCAACTGAGTTCCTCATCCAACTGGATCGTTTTTTTCTCGAAACAGAACAGGAGCCGGAATCCATTATCCGCAAAGCAGAAGCCAAAAACCTGCATCTGAATCAATTCACTCAGGTAAAAACTCCCGAAGGAGTCATTTCCGGCATCATGCGTGGACTCGACACTGATGGAGCACTCCTGATTCTTACCGCACATTCCAGTACCCCCCAACGCATCACCTCCGGAGATGTTTCGCTTTTAACGAATTTTCATTGATCTTTACGAAAATCCCCCTTATTATAAAAGAATACGGCTGAGTTTATTTGCTTTTTTTCCCTTACCAAAACACACCACTCACATCCTCAGTTTTTTTCTATTTTCATGAGCATAGAATCTGTAAAAGCTCTTTCTGTACATCAAGCAGCCAGTTTACATACGCCTGCGTTCATGGATAAACTTATTCGAGGCTTTACTCACAAGATGAATAATGTCCTGGCCATTTTTGAAGGGTACAGCAGTTTGATTCTGGCAGAGGAAAACCTTTCATCCGATATCCGGGAAAGCGTTGAAGAAATCCGCAAAGGCAGTGCAGAAGCTTCTCGCGCACTGGCATCCATTTACGATTCCTGCAAAATTTCTGCCCCGGAAATTTCCCGGGTTTCCTTATTGCAGGTACTCAACCCGATGGTAAATTCCTTTTCTTCCCCTGCTCAGTTTTTACTTCCGGAACAGGATTCCGTATTGAATACCGATTCGGTTATGCTGCAGGGGATTTTTCAAAAGATCCTGCAAAATGCCTGTGAGGCCTGCGACCAGCCGGACCAGCAAATTGTGATTGAGCATCAGCCCGCGCAGGACAACACACTGGAAATTCTCATCACGGATACCGGTTGTGGCATTCGTGAATCGCTTCTTCCAGACATTTTCGCTCCTTTTATCACAACCAAAAAACACTTGGGCAATCTTGGCATGGGGCTCACGATTGCTTCCCACCAAGCGGCTCTCTTGCAAGGAGAAATTTCTATTGCGAGCCAGCAAAACCTGGGGACCTGCGTCCGCATCCGTCTCCCACGTTGAGGAGAACTTTAACCACGAATGAACACAAATAGATTGTGTGAAATAGAATTTTCTGCCGACGGGGATGTCAGCGCTCCCAGGGCGCTTCGTGTGAGGGGTTAGCGAATAATCCCGCGCTGGCTTCCTTCGATAAATTGAACCAGCGTCTGAATTGCTTCCCCTGTACATTTTTCCCGTATTGCCTGAATCGCCTGCTGAATATTCAGATTGGAACGATACAAAAACCTGTACGCTTCTTTCAACTGCTGCAAGTCTTCTTTCTCCATCCCATGTCGCTCCAGCCCCACCTTGTTCACCCCACGCACTTCCGCCGGGTTGCCATCCGCAATCATATACGATGGCACATCCTGCACGATCTTGGAACAACCACCCGTAATAGAATGTTTTCCCAAACGGCAAAATTGATGGACCGCGGTCAACCCGCCGATAATGACGTAGTCCTCCACAATCACATGTCCGGCAATGGTTCCATTATTAGAAAAAATAACATGATCTCCCACCACACAATCATGAGCAATATGCGAATAGGCCAAGAAATTCCCATGGTTTCCGATGATGGTTTTTCCGCCTACGGTAGTGGCACGATGCACGGTTACAAATTCCCTGAAGCAATTGTTCTCGCCGATTTCAAGATAGGTCGGTTCCTCGCTGTATTTCAAGTCCTGGGTTTGTCCGCCAATGGCAGCGAAGGGATAAAAGCGATTTCCACGCCCGATTTTCGTGGGACCTGTAATGGAAACGTGATGATCCAGGACACAATCTTCTCCCAGTTCCACTCCGGCTCCAATCACACAATACGGTCCGATCCTGCATCCCTCTGCAATCTTTGCCCCGTCTTCCACTATTGCCGTTGCATGTATTTCCACCAGATTCGTATTCATCGCGCCACAATTCCAAACATCAATTCACCTTCTGACACAATCTCGTTATTTACTTCACACTTACAAACAGCCTTCCCTAAGTTGCGACGGGCTTTTGTCAGTTCCACAT
>CAKUMP010000288.1 GCA_934667795.1 uncultured Chthoniobacterales bacterium
TTATTAGGCGTTGCTCTTATTGTCATCGCAATTGCCGGAACAAGTCTGTTGCGCGCAAAGCTTGCAAAAAAAGGGGCTGCGAAAAAATCTTCTGACTGAAGAGGCGTAACGAAAGCGTTCAATGCTTCAATCACAATGGCTCAGTAAACGCGAGGCACATAGGGACGTTCTGGCGGATTTTCTATGATGCTTGCGTCATGTTGGACAAGGCATGAGGGACGGTATCCGAGTTCTGCCCAGTTGGAGAGGTCACAAAAACGGCCTACCGTTTCGGAGAGCCCATAATAGATCCCGAATTTTGGTCCATCCGGACGTGCGGCAGCCAGGACCATGGGTGCAATGTCATTAAAATGCACTAAAGATTGTCGTGATCGATCACTGCGATCTTTTTTAAGTTCATCCCCGAACCATGGGAATGGCTGGCCGAGGCGGATGCAACGGATGGTGATTCCATAAGCGCGAGAATAAAAATCGGCCAAATCTTCGCCAAATAATTTAGTGGCGGCATAGAGGCTGTTCGGGCGGGAATCCTCAGTGGTGCACCAGCCTAAAGAGGGGACGCCCAGTACGGTTGTCAGGCTGCTGAAAAAAACGACCTGTGGGACCTGATTAATGCGTGCGGCTTCATAAATATGATAGGTTCCGCGAAGATTTACTTCGATCATGGACTGGTGAAAGGCTTCGAGACGACGTCTGTCTTCTTCCGAGGGGTTGGGGTCACGCATCGTTTTGATATTGAAATCACGACTGGAAGCGATAGCCATGTGGACGATTACATCTATTCCTTGAGAGAACTGCAGTACGTCTTCAAGTTTACTGATATCACAGACATGAACCGGCATACCCTCCACCTCGCCGGCTTTGCAATCGACTAAGGTGAGATTAAAATGCTGAGCAAGAACAGGAGCAATTTTTTCGGCGATTCGGCCAGCACCGCCAGTAATGAGCATGTTTTTCCGTGGAACCGTAGGATCAACTGATGAAGAGGACATGAATATGTGGAATGTTTATTCATGTATTGAAAACTTCCGGGGAAGTGTCAATGAAAACTGGAGTAAAAAAGAAGTTTTTTTCTGCTGATGGGGACTTTGGGGATGGTGTTGGTGTGCCCAGGATTAAGGAAGCGAGAGGAGGCGGATATCGTCAACCGAGATTTCTACATTTTCCTGTGCGCGCAATCCAAGTTGTAATGGGGATGGAAGGGGAGTGAGAGGATCGTTGCCTTCTATGAGAAGTTCTTCATTAAGAAAAAGAGAAACATGGGTTTGCCCATCTTTTTGAGTGGAGATTTGGATGCGAACTTGTACAGGAGTCCCCAGTGGGTAATCCTGAAGATCGAATTCCACTTTTCCGATGCGTTCTGATTCTTCCCCGGCGAGACGCACGACTTCGATCTGGCGTGCGTAGAACTGGAAAAAATAAGCATTGGTCAAATTGCCGGATTCCTGAATGGTCAGGCGAAGCCAGGATCCGGCGTCATGATGGCGGGTCAGGGCAAAAGTGACCGCATAAGGTACCTGGATCGCAAATGCGTCTCTGGAGAACAGCGTGCTGATAGCAGAAGCTTTAAGATGCAGTTGCAGATTATTGCTTTCGTCTTCTTGAATCGTCAGGGACTCTGAAGGAAAGCCGGTGTGTTTTTGCCAATTCACTAACTGGTGCGCCTGGTCGCCGGGTTTTTGATCGGAAAATGTTTCTTCAAAAATGGGAGTTTCAGCCTGGATCGCAGAAATGGCGAACGTAAGAAATGCACAGGTAAAAACGTTTTTTACATGTTTGGATAAATAGAAAAAAGCGGAAGTGTTCATAGGGATGTGAAGTAATGCAGTTAATCAGAAGAAGCTTCTACGGGCTTATCGGAAGGTTCCATGTGTTGGATATCTGCCATGAGTTGCAGCCCGGAGCGCAGAGAGTAACCAATTTTTTGTCCGGCAAAATTATCGGGAAACTCCTGGATTTGGGCGAGGAACGCTTTTCGGGCGACTTCGAGCATTTTTTGATTTTGCTGAATCCTTCCGGTATAAGCGACATAATATTGAGGAGGGAAGAAACTTCCGGCTTAAAGGGGTGAGGCTGTGCATCGGGTTGCACCATGTAGGGCCAGCCTCCGGCAATTTCCCAGCAATTCACAAGAAACTGTGACGTTTTGATCATCGTGGGCATCACAGAATCGTCCTGGGTCAGAGCATGGTACTGTTTAAGTCCGGCAAGAAGAACCCCATGCTGGAAAATCGTATTTCCTTTCACGCCGCCACCGCCTCGGATTTCATAGACCCAGGCACCGGTGTCGGTTTGTTTGGTGGTGGCCTGGTGCGCAATCATTTCAGAAGCGGTCGCATATTCGTCATCATAGAGTATCGATTGTAGCGCTGTAATGGCGCGCAGGGACCACCCCGCATAACGTGGAGCCGTTTCAGACATTTCAAATACAGGTGCCATTGCCCAGCGGATATGTTCACCCAGCGCAATGGCAGACTCCATCGGACGTGAGTCGCCTTTAAGAAGAAAAGCTTCGGTTAACCCTTCTGCCCAGGTATGACCATTTCCTGCCCAGGCTCCAAGGCCGTAATCCTGGCTCCAGGTACCATGAGGGGGAATATGTGAAGTCGTACCGGTATGGGCAATTCCATGGATATACTGAGCGCCCACACGGCGTTTATCGGGATAGGCGTGAATGATATCGACATCGGCCTGATGGCGGGCTGCACTGAGTGCGAGCGCAAATGGTTCTGGGGCACCGGTGCGGAGGAATTCCATGAAGAAAGCATGAGCGGAGTCGTATTCATTATTCCCCCAGGAGCGTCCGCGTTCTCCGAACCAGTCTCCATAATTCAGGAACCCGTAATCGCGTTGTGCAACTTGACGTTTCAGATATTCTGCGGTCATACGTTTTACGTAAGGGTCCCAGCGATTCATTAGCGGAGTATCAAGGTCCGGCAAGTTTCCTAATGCCTTGGTCGATGCGAGGTAAGCGTAATCCACATGCGGGATAATCGGGGAAACCGCATCGGCTCGGAGGGATTCAATTGTCTGCTCTTTTCCAAAATGGATATAAAAACGTTCAGTAAAGCTCATCCCCCATTTCAATCGATAACCATCGTCGAGGAAGGGGAATGCCAGGTGGATAGGCAGATTATTTCCTAACTCAGGATTGTCAAAGGCGGGAAGGAGGGCAATGGAGAGACTTTTTTCTATCCCTTGAATTTGTTTAGGATAACGCTGCCAGAAATCCTGAAAAGCGATACCGATCTGCTGGGTTTCCGATTTCGCGAGAAATGCGCCTGCAAGCGGTTTGTTTACGTGCGGATTTTCGGTACCCTGAATTTTAGAATCCTGATCGGTCCATTGCGTCAGATTCAGGCTCGCTCCTGTAACCGGTTGCAACGCATCCTGTGCACTTCCGGCCGCAGTAAAAGATTCCGCAGCCTGTGTTAATTCCAGAGGGAAAACCAGTGAATTGAAATCGGTAAATTCCCAATCCA
>CAKUMP010000289.1 GCA_934667795.1 uncultured Chthoniobacterales bacterium
GGACAAGAATGGGATGTGACAAAATTTTTGCCCAAGGAATTAGTTTTTAGCTTCGTTGCTCAAGTTGATTGCCGTTTACATTCTCCAAATCTTGAACGACTTGGTTGTGCAGTCGTGGATTGCCCTGGTCTTTTTGCAAGTAGTTGGGACACGAAGGTCGCACGCACCGCATTGAGTCATGCTGATGCTGTACTTTATCTCATTACTGCAGACAAACAACTTGCTCAAAGTGATCTTAAATCGATTGGATCCCTTGCTCTTGGTAAAGGAATGATCTTTGTCGGGGCAAATTGTAAAACACAGACATGGGACGTAGCAGAAAAAATTCTAGAAGCGAACAAAAGCTTGTTGCAAAATCAGGGATTAAATATTCAACCGGAAAACATTCGTCTTTATCATGCCGGGCTGGCTTTATTTTCCCAGCAACTTCAGAAAGGAATGGTAAATTTCGAACCATTCACACCGAAAGCCTTATGTGCTGATTTTAAATTACCAATAGAGTCAGATCATTCGAAAATTGAGGGAAAACTAAAAAGCAAAATTAATAGATTTTTAGATAATCTTCATGATGATGATGGAACTGATTGGCTTGATAATCCGGATTTCGATGCATTTTACAAAGAAAGCCGGATGCCGGAATTAATTTCTGCAGTGGAAAAATTTATCATTGAACGAAGAGCAGAAGCGATTTTGCTTGGAAATGGAGAGCAGATTCGAATGGCATTGTCAGAAACAGAGGCGACTTTAAAATTAACAGAAGATAATGCACAGAAACGTTTAGATGATGCAAAACATGAATTTACTGAGGCGGAGAATGCACTCGCCCAATTTGAGAGGATAATCAGAAATAAATTAAGTAGTCTTGCAGAAGGTGCACCAGAAGATTTGGCAAACTCGTATTGGCAACAACTAGAGGATAATCAGGAGGATTTTATTGCTAGAACCGCACAAAATCTGGGGAAAAAGGTTAAAGGAATTTCATGGAAATTTTTTAAAAATCGCAATGCTGTGATTCGACGTATTGAAATGGACGCTCAGTTAGAGTTTGGTCAATGGATTCAGCAGCAATCTGCAGAATGGATTGTTGAAATTCGCAATGGAGGAAATCGTGCATACAATTATTCTATAAGAAAAGAGTTGCGAGATTTTGAAGAAGACTTGGAACAACATTGGCAGCATATAGAAAATCAAAATCTTCCGATTTTGGGAGGTATCGCTCTGCCTGCTATTGAGGCGACGAGACCAGGGACGCAAATAAACTTACCGGATGAGTTCATTGACGCCGTTACAGGAGTACTTCACAAAAGTATGAGATTTAATCAAAGGCTGGCAATAGGAGCTGCTGTTGCTACTATAACTATCATTATATTGGTAATAGGACCGTTGGCTGCACCTGCGTTGGCGGTGCTTATACCAGTTTTGGCACTTCTTTTTCCAGGTTTCAAGCAATGGATAACCCCCGATGGTGTTCCCACGTTGAAGCGCAAATTTGCAGAAGAGTTTAGAAAGTTGAAGAAACCGGTTAAGTCAGCAATCCGAGAAGAAGGTGAATCGCTGGTTTCAGAACTTAAAACATACTTGGAAGAGTACATTATTATTCATCCCAGACAGGTTTATAATGCACGAAAGAATCAGGCTGAAAAACAATTTCAACTTGCTGAAGGGGAGCGGATGCATTTGGCTGAAGAAGCAAAAAATAATCGTGAAAACTACATCGCTCCACTTCGTAAGGAATTCGATAAATACATTGCTGATCTGCAACCGATTTTTGGAAGTGTCACGTCAGGATCGGCGTTGAAACAAGATAATAACTAGATGTATCGCCACATTTCTAAAGATGATTAAATCGTTGAAAATCGCAGTCGTTGGACATTTCCAGGTGGGAAAGTCAACATTGGTTAATTGTTTGTTGCGAAAGCGTGCTGCTAAATGTGGTGATACGACAACGTCAACGACAGAGAAGGCAAAGAAATATCAATGCCATCATTTGACGCTCATCGACACACCAGGCATTAATGCTGAGGATGCGCATGCTGCAGAGATGGAAAAAAGTGTCCAGCAGGCAGATTTAGCACTTTTGGTGGTTACGACCGAAAAAGTTTTGAGTACACCATTATGTCATATGATTACATATATTGGAAAACAGCGAATTCCATTATATGGAGTGATTAATTGTTGGGATGATAAGAACTGGAACGACGGAGATCCAACAAATATGAACGATCAATTGATTAATACTATTCAAACTCAAATTAAAGAATGCTTAAATCCTATCGACATGGCTGTCGTGAACATCGAATGGGCCGCTGCGGCACGTGGCTGCCTGGAAAATGTTGGGCGACAAAAAATGATTTTAAAGGAAAAAAATTCCAATTATTTAGAAGAAGCAAGTAAGTTTCAGGAAGTAGAACAATTTCTTTTCCCCGAAAACTATTCACTCGCATTTTCAAAATTTGGATTGGAATACGCTGCGTTAGTTTCAAAATTCATTCGGAGATATAAATAAAAATATGGCTAGAAAAAAATTTGTAACAAATATCAAATATTCCATATTCCCCCCAGAAATATCGTATAACACTACGACTATCGACTATGTTACAGAAAAGGATTTAAACAATTTCAGTGAAAAGATAGATCAGAGCTTATACAGGCACTCTAATAAGCTTACATATGGATTAGAGGAACTGATGGCAAGTATTGCAACTAAGGAAATAGCGTTTAAGGAGGAAATTCAACGGTTAAAGAATGAGGTTCAGAGGTTATCTAAAGAAATTGAAAAATTAAAACGACCTGCTGTCGCAGAATTTGAAAAAGAAATCAAAGAAATGTTTGATCGGCAATTTGAAAGATTTAATGGGAAACGGGATGATTCGGATAAATAATTTCATAATGAATAGAGATTTTCCGATGTTTTTACAAAAGAGAAGATAAAGACGACTTTACGACACATCCAACCCTTTTCGATCATGCATACAATAAAACGTCATATCAAAAAAACAATGAACCAGGGAGTCAACACAATAGGACGTGCGCTGGAGGGTTGGCGTTCATTGGACAAAAACATGCCTAAAGTGAATCGGGCTTTTCAGAAGGTGCGAGATGAACTTTTTGAAGTGGGGTTACTTGCGGATGGGATTTATCTGGATGAAATTGACCTTTATGTTTCCGCCATTCCAAGACTTCAGGACGAAGCTGGATATGTTTTTGATCGTCCGAATATACCTGTTCGTTCTCGGCTTGCGGGTTTCCGGCCCGGGATGATTTACCTTCCGTGTGATCTGCCTCATACTGTTTATGTACCAGGAGGGACATTAACGGATGTCATTCGGCATGAGTTTGCGCATTCCTGGTTCTGGCTTGATCCGGACTTTATCCGTCTGCCTTGGTTCAAAGCCGCCTTTGGTCTTGATTATGAGGAGAGAAACGTGACACCGAAAGTGCTTTGGGAACAAAAAATGGAACGCAACAAAAC
>CAKUMP010000290.1 GCA_934667795.1 uncultured Chthoniobacterales bacterium
CCTTTGTATAGTATTGGTATTTATCCCGGATCGATTCCGGCATTTCGATAAATTCGATATTGGGAGGAATATCCAGAGCTTTAAAAACGGCATTTGCGAGTGCCAGCCAGGTATTTGCTTCACCTGATCCGATATTATAGAGGCCGCCTGCAGACTTGTTTTCTGCGAGATGCAAAACCATTTTCACAGCATCTTTCACATAAAGAAAGTCCCGCATTTGTTCGCCGTCCCGGTAATCCGGATGATAGCTTCGGAAAAGTTTCAGAACGCCCTCCCGGCGAATTTGTCCAAAAGCTTTATGCACGACGCTGCGCATATCGTCCTTATGGTTTTCATTTGGGCCAAAAATATTGAAAAACTTCAGGCCGATCACCTGATCAAGAAACTCATTTCTTTTCGCATAGAGGTCGAACATGTGTTTGGAATACCCGTACATATTCAGAGGGCGAAGTTTTTCTAGTTCTGCTGCATCATCCAGCATTCCATTGGCACCATCTCCGTACGTAGCAGCGGAAGAAGCGTAAATAAATTTTGCTTCTATATCCTGACTCCATTCTGCGAGCCTGCAGGTATAGCGATAGTTATTTTCGAGCAAATAGTCGGCATCTTTTTCTGTTGTGGCCGAGCAGGCGCCCATGTGGAAAATATAATCCACCCCTAAATCGTCCTGTCCGATCGGGTAATCCCAAATGCCATCCACATCCACCACATCCAGGTAACGCAACGGCACCAGGTTTTTCCATTTCTCGTCGGTACCGAAACGGTCCACAATAATAATATTCTCACACCCCCGCTGGTTCAATTCCCAGACCAGCGCGCTTCCAATAAACCCGCCACCGCCCGTCACCACACAATATTTTTCCGACCAATTCATCGTTTTTTCCAAGTTAATCGCTATTTACCACCCCAAAACCTTGGCGAAAATCAAAGGTGCTACGATCGTGGCATCGGATTCCACAATATATTTAGGTGTATCTACCCCCAGTTTTCCCCAGGTAATTTTTTCATTGGGAACCGCCCCCGAATAAGAACCATAACTCGTTGTAGAGTCACTGATCTGACAAAAATACCCCCAGAGCGGCACATCTTCCCGCTGCAGATCCTGGTGCAGCATGGGAACCACACAAATGGGAAAATCTCCGGAAATTCCGCCGCCAATCTGGAAAAATCCAATGGAGTTTTTCGCGCTGGCTTCAGTGTACCAATCGGCAAACTGCATCATGTACTCAATCCCCGTCCGCACGGTATGGACATTTTTCACTTCGCCAGTCATGCAATGGCTGGTGAACATATTCCCTAAAGTGGCATCTTCCCAACCCGGCACCACCATCGGCAGGTTTTTTTCTGCTGCCGCCAGCAACCAGCTATTTGCAGGTTCAATCTGATAAGAGTCTTTCAGTTTTCCACCCAGCAGGATTTTATACATGAATTCATGAGGGAAATAGCGTTCGCCTTTTTTGTCTGCAGCGATCCATTCTTCCAACACCACGGATTCGATCCGCCGCATCGCTTCCATTTCCGGAATGCAGGTATCGGTCACGCGATTCATGTGACGGTCCAGTAAATCCTGCTCGTCCTGCGGAGTCAGATCTCGGTAATTTGGGACTCGCTCATAGTAATCGCGTGCGACCAGGTTAAAAACATCCTCTTCCAGGTTTGCACCCGTGCAGGAAATGGCATGAATTTTGTCCTGTCGGATCATTTCTGCCAGCGACAGCCCCAGTTCTGCAGTGCTCATCGCACCTGCCAGAGTCACAAACATTTTCCCATCCTGATCCAGATGGCGAATATACCCATCCGCTGCATCCTTTAAAGACGCCGCATTAAAATGACGATAATGATGATCAATAAACTTACTAACTGGACCTGACATAATAATTTCCCTCTTAAATTAAATGGTTTTAACCGTGTATCCCTTATTCTTTACCCCATTTTTTACTTTATCCAACAACAATTCATAACATTTCATTAAAATCCGTCCCACATCCATGTCTTTTTGTGGGGCGAATAGTATAAATGAAAAGGAGCCTATTCTAGGGCCTGTCCCAAAATCGTAAAACAAGGAAAGTGTCTCTCATAACTGCGGAACTTGGACCGTAATTGAACTGCCACTCATGAACAGACGGTCCGCGCCACGAGCACCAATGGGCTGTAGCGCCATTGTAAGCTTTAATTGCAACGGCATCCTCCACCGCCGCCTTCCTGCTCCACCCATTGCGTGTCATAGCCCACCGCATACCGTCCGTTGCGGCTGATTGCTCTCGCATGGATACCGCTTCTTTTACTGGTATTTCCTCTCCTCTGAGATTTGGCAGCAGTCTTGCCTCGCCACTCTCTGCCAGCCATTCCACCGCGTGCGGATTCGCAGCAACTGTCCCGACTGCGCATCCAGCAGGCTGGTTCCCACCGCGTTGCCTATGCCCGGCATAGCTTCTATTCGCATCCCGCATTATCCGTCATCGTATCTTCTCTATCAATAATTGAGAAACCCATTATATATTAAACAGTTAAGGAGTTGGAAATACTTTTTCAGAATCATATTCCAGGTTACGGTTGCCGGGGGTTGGATTGAGATAGGATTCTAAAATAAAATAATGATTACCTCCTGCTATCATCCTAAAACTAGCACGTGCATAGCGGTTATCAGGGAGTTTGATAAAATAATCACGTTGCACTTGTGAATGCCATTCCTCAATATCCTTTGGCATAAAAATTTCTACGCTTTCTTTATAGCCGTCCATAGGAGCCTCAAAATCAAACTGCTCTTTGCGTTCAATTAATCCGCCACCTCGAACTGTAATTCTACAACGCCAGTTAAATTTTCTTCCCTCAGTTGGTTTTTCAGTCCATGCTTCCACGCGAAAATCTCCATTGAGAGATATACTGCCACTTTCCAAAGCTATTAAAATTGGAGTTCCGTTCTTTGGTATTTGTTTGCTTTGCTTTATATTTATTAAAGGCTCTGTTTTCCCCATTTTATGCAGCACAAAAACAGCGGGGTTATCTTTCGTCGGAGCCGGTTTCACATAGGTATCCGGTCCATAGCCGTAAGCAAACGCCTGGTTGGAGACATTATGAATATGATAGTAACCTTCTTTGTAAACACTAACCGAGATAACCGCACCTCGAACACCGGAAATAAAAATAAAACCGTTTTTATCCGCCACTGTCTTTCCCACACTTCCTGATGCATTAAAGTTATCAAGCAAACCGTAATCTACATTTGCACTGGGTACAGGGTCATCATTTTGATCGACAACTTTTCCATAAAATGTGAGGGGAGTACTTAACATGGATTTTATATCTCTTACCAAGGAATGGCGTTGTTCCATTTTTTGTTCCTCAGCCTTTGTAGTAGTTTTTGCCACAGAATTATTTGTTGATACAGTTTCATCTAGCAAAAATGTACTTTGATTCTCATTTAAAGTATTCCCTACTTGTACAGTTTTCTCT
>CAKUMP010000291.1 GCA_934667795.1 uncultured Chthoniobacterales bacterium
AGCGATATAAAGAATTTATCTGGAAAGGGCAAATGTCCTATATGACTCCCATGGTGATGGCCATGCGTCGTTTTTTTGATGATGCATTGAAACTGGTAAATATACTTGATGAAAATTTACTCAAACAGCCAGCCCATTACTCGGCAGAAGAAACAAAAAAATGGTGGAATGAAATTCTCACGCACTGGCAGCCAACAGATGTACAATACTTTCATGACTCCACACTCGCGAATGGGATACCTGCCAGCAAAATCGATTTAAATGATCTTGTTTGGATCGACTTTCCTTCTGGGGTTCCGGAGAGTGAAAATATTATTCGCTATAACCGCATGCCAGGTCCACTTCTCAAGCGCGAAGAAGCCACGTTTTTAACGATCGCTGAAACCGCAGGAGATCCCATCGGGTTTCAATTTTACTGGCCGCTCACAGAAAAAAATCACCCTCGCGATGTCCCTTGGGGGCTGGATTACTGGAATGCAGAATCCCAGGAATGGGAACAGATTGTGGATATCACCATGACGATTGAATCCACTGCCATTACGAATGTAAATGGTGAGCAGATGCATTTAATTAAAGTCACACATGAAGCCGGGCTTCCCGGGACGTACCGGTTTTTTGTCGGAAGAGGAGACTGGACGTCTTCATTAACCGATTTAAACCTGCAAAAAAGCACGGGGCATGTCTATTATAAGCCTATGCTTGTTTCTCCACGAGGTCCTCGTCCCTGGTATTTTTATATTCCAAAAAATACGACTACTCTGGATCTGGAAACCTCAGGGGAACATTCTTCGGTATTGCGTTTGTATAAACAAAATGAAGCCGGAGAACTAATAAGTAGTAGAGTCTTGAATGTGAAAAAATGGGGAGTTCACTCCATCAAATTATTGGATGAAGAACGTGGCAATCTTGCAGTCTGGGAATCCTCTTCATTTCCTCAACTTTATTCCGTTCCTCAATTGTCTTCAAAAACTCCACAACAATTATTGATTCCTCGCGCAATTGCAGAAGCAGATGGACTACTGAAAACGAACTAAACACATTACATTTATGAAGCTCACAAAATTTTTACAACTGACGGTCCTTTTTTTAAGCTTTGAAACGCTGCAGGCATTACCGGATTTTCATTATTATTTTGATAATCTGGATAACTCGCTTGTCGCAGAAGATGCAGGTACCTGGGGTCTCAATATGAATATTTCAAAAGCCTCCCATATCACGGCAGAGAATCCGAAGTTTGGTGAAGGAAGTTTGTTGATTCAACAAGGAACGAGAGCTGCGACAACAGGATTTTATACCGATTTAAGTAGTGTTCCAGATCTTAACATGGGGACAAAACGATTATCCATAAGCGCATGGATTTGTATGGTTGATGATAGTCCGTTGAACATTATACAAAGGGCAACCCTTGATGCAGGAAGTTTGGGAAGGTTTTTATTCAGAATCGACCGCAAACAGAGACTCTCTTTTTCCATAGATACAAAAAACGCAATATCTGAATGGCTCGATTTCCCGCCTCATGGAGAATGGTTCCATGTCGCTGTTACGTTTCAGGAAGGGGAAGTAAATTTTTATTACAATGGAGAACTCTTCAGCACAACTGTTCTGGGAGTTTCTGAAATTGCGGAAGTTTCTGGTGATGGATCTTTTTCGCTGGGGTTACATGGCCAGCCCGGAGTGCAATTCGATGATGTTGCTTTTATGGGAGATACGGTATTAACGGAGGAAGAGGTTCGCCAGATTTTTACGGTAGGACTAAAACAGTACAAGGATGGTGGTAAATAAGCCGTTAGATACACACTTTTATTGAAAACCAGTATTCGGTGGATGTGAATTTCGAGCTTATTGTTGTGGGAGGTGGGCCCTCTGGAATTGCTGCAGCCATTGCGGCTGCGCGCAGAGGTATCAAAACGATATTGGTTGAACAGTATGATGTGCTCGGTGGCATGGCGACCGTTGGGTTAGTCAATAATTTTTGCAATGCGCATTTTGACGGGAAACGCTTTATCATTGGCGGGATATTTGCAGAAATTCGAGAAAAGCTTATTCAAAAAGACGCGCTTTTTGTAACAGGTGGACTCGAGCCATTTAATCATAAAACCTATGCTGAACTTTTGTTGAGAATAGGTGTGAACGCCGGAGTTGATGTGCAGTTCGGACGAAAGTTCAAGCAGGCTCGGTTGAGCGGAAATAAAACGGAAGTATTGTTTGAATCCGGGCCTTCTCTCACAGGAGATTTTATTATTGATGCAAGTGGCGATGCCGCATTGCTTGCGGATATGGGCGTTCCTTTCAAACTGGGAGGAGAGCAACGAAACGGTGTCATGCCCTTGACTTTTTGTTATATTATCGGTCCCTTTGATCCCGTTCGCTTGAAAGAAGGCGTTCCTAATGCCGTTTTGACAGATAAACATTCGCAAAAAGAATTTGCTTATCTGGGAGGACAACCGGAATTAATTGCATGGGTTAAAACGGCCAAAGAAAATGGCGAATTAACGATCCCGCGTGATCGAATTGCGGTGGCGTATAGTGTCCCGGGTGAAGCTAATTATCTGGCGGTGAATTTTGGAATGGTCAGCATTGATGATCCGACTGATCCGCAACAACTGGCAGAAGCAGATGAAATGGGGCGTGCTCAAGCGCGGGAGGGAGAAGCATTTTTCAAAAAATATGTTCCCGGATTCGAAAATGCCCGTATTGTGGAATATGCACGTCAGATTGGTGTGCGGGAATCTCGCCAGATCATTGGGCAATATTGTTTAACTCGCGAAGATGTTTTATCGTGTCGTCAATTCGATGATGTCATCGCGCAATGTTGTTATTCCATTGATATTCATGACCCGAAAGTGCGTGGTGGGATATTGATTGGGTTGCCTGAGGGGGAGCATTATGACATTCCGTTGCGATGCCTTGTGCCTGATGGAGGTCCACCTAATCTTTTAGCGGCTGGGCGTTGTATTTCAGCAACTCAGGAAGCGATGAGTTCGTTTCGTGTTTCTCCATCCGCCATGGCAATAGGCGAAGCGGCCGGAATCACGGCTGCTCTTGCTATCTCCGAAAAAATTCCTGCCCGTCAGGTTCCTTATAAAAATGTCCAGGCAGTTCTTTTGGAAAACGGCGCTGTGCTTTCCTGACGCGTATTCCACATCTTTCTTTTTTTGGGTGGTGATTTTCTGTCCTTGCGTGCTTATAAGAGACCTGTGCTAGAGCAATTTAAATAAACCTATATCCTCCGTCTCGGTGGTCACATTTTTACTTAAAGTGCGCTATTGTGCGAATTATGTCCCATTGTGGAGAAGAGTACAATGATTTCGTGTCAGGGGCGGCCACGGAACAAAAGTGAAAATATGAGGAGTGAGGAATAAGGGACAGAGCTGTAGCTAATCTTAAACAGAGGAGTAGGGACAGAGCTGTGAGCGAGTGCGGAGAGGAGTAGGGACAGAGC
>CAKUMP010000292.1 GCA_934667795.1 uncultured Chthoniobacterales bacterium
CCTAAAAAAATCTGCGAAAATCTGCGAAAATCTGCGGCCCCTTTCAGACTTGACTCCGCGGATTAGTTCTCCAGTTTTTTATCCGCAGATTGTCGCGGATTTACACAGATTATTCTTTTAAATTTTTATCATTCTTGTCCAAACCCAACCCAAATACGCGCAAACTTAATACATAAAACACAAACTTTCTTCCTCTTATCCCTACAAAAAAAATCTGCGAAAATCTGCGAAAAATCTGCGGATAAATTCTTCCAGTTTTTTTTCAGTCCAAATAGACAACTTCAACAGAACGGGCTTCCGTATCATAAAACACAAAAGTCGCTTTCCCGCTTCTCCCACCATAAATTTCTCCTGGGTTGATTAACCAGGTATTTCCTTCCTGTTTCGTCTCGAGAGAATGATTATGTCCAAAACAAACCACATCAAATGTTCCTCCCTTTACCAGTGCCCGACCAATATTGTCATAATGGTTCAACGCAATTTTTTGTCCTCCCAATTCCAGTTCCACATATTCTCCATGTAAGGTAATATGCGGGTACTTCAATGCGTTTTTTGTAATGCGAAACGTATCCGCATCATTATTCCCAAAAACAATGTGGATAGGCCCCGTAAACCCTTTTCCCAAATCATCAATGACAAATGGCGCACACAGATCCCCACAGCATAATAACACATCTGCTTTTTCCACGTTACAACGCTCTAACGCTTTTTGCAGGTTTTTACACTGATCATGAATGTCCGAAAAAATACCTATTTTCATTTTCACTCCTTATTAACAAAAAAATTTAAAAACCATTCTGTGTATTTCGTGTATTTTGTGGTTAAAAAAAACTCCGTGTACTCTATGTATTCTGTGGTTCCCTATACAATGAGCATGCAGTCGCCATAGCTGTAGAAGCGGTACTTTTTGGCGATTGCTTCCTGATAGGCTTTCAGGACCAGTTCTCGTCCGGCAAATGCGCTTACTAACATCAATAAAGTAGATTTAGGCAGATGAAAATTTGTAAGTAAGCGGTTGACTCGTTTAAATGTATAGGGGGGGTGGATAAAAATCGAGGTACGTCCTTGATGAGGTAAAATTTGGCCTTGTGTATTTGTGACGCTTTCCAGCACGCGTACCACGGTGGTTCCTACTGCCAGAACCGACGGAGCATGGGAGATGCGAGTGGCTTCTGGTTCCATAATTTCAAACCGCTCTTCATGCATCAGGTGTTGGGTGAGGTCTTCTACTTGTACAGGACGAAACGTTCCTGCTCCAACGTGCAGGGTGACAAATGCAGGGTTTATTTTCTCTATCATTTTTTGTGTGAAATGAAGTCCGGCCGTGGGTGCGGCAACCGCCCCTGGTTCGCGGGCAAAAACGGTTTGATACCGTTCCGCATCTTCTTCCTGAACTTCTCGCGTCATGTAGGGGGGCAACGGGATCTTTCCGATTTCCTCCAGCGCAATATCCTTTTCAAATTGAATCTTACGCGTCCCGTCTTCTAAAATAGAAATCACCTCTCCTGTAATCCCTCCCACCCGCACTTTCGCTCCCATTCGCATTTTTTTTCCCGGACGCACCATCGCTACCCAGATGTGATTGGCCTCAGGTTCTAAAAATAATAATTCTATTTTGCCATCATCCGAGAAGGCACTTGCCGGAATAACACGCGTATTATTCATAACCACCACTTCTTCCGGTTTCAAATATTCAAAAAAATCTTCAATCGTACGATGTTCCAGTTCTCCAGAATCCCGGTGAACAACCAGCATTCGTGCCGATTCCCGCTTATCAGGAGGATATTGTGCAATCAATTCCTCCGGCAATGCATAATCATAATCACGGGTCAGTAAACTCATCGTGTTCTATTGTATCACATGTCCATCCCGTTTCATTTTCCGGAATGCATCTTGTCCGATTTTAAAAATCCTTTATTTCTGTTTAGGCTCCACTAAATTCATTCCACATCGCTGTCCCGCGGAAATCACCAATTCGGCCACTCGTTTTTGCAGCCTTCTCGCGCGCAGTCCGATCCACAATAGATACACCGCATAAAGGATCCACGCCCATTCATCTGTGTTGGATGTGAAGGCCTGACGATAAATCAGGATCGGCAGAACGACCATATTGAAGAGCACCGTAGCCGCGGTCATTTTTAGTCCGAGTCGTACACGTGTCAGACATTTTGCTCCTCCGTGGTATTCGGTCACGGTACGGAGTTTAATCATCCACCAGAAATTTCCATAGACCTGAACGTCCCAGGATTTCCAGCCTGTGTCCATAGAGGAACTCCAGCCGCTTTCTTCCAGAATGGAAAACACCTGTTTTAATAATTCTTCTCTTCCCACGCCACTTTCTGTCCAGAAAGCCAGACGTCCATAACAGAATTTTCCGCGTAAATGTTTTCCTTCCGGTTCCGGCGTGACGATAACGCGTTTTGGTGTTCTTTTTACTTTCAGCCAGGTAAAATATCTGGCCCATCCACGATATAAAGGTTGTATAAAAGAGAGAAATGCAACGAGCAGTCGGGCCGGGATAGTATCATATTTTGGTTCCAGCCATGCACGTACCATCGATTGCAGAGCGACAATAAATGTCCCAGCAAACATAATCGGAGGAATAATCCGTAATGCTTCCAGAGGAATAGATAAAACAAAAACAAATAGAGTCAATGCCAGCCATTCAATACAACTTAAATACCCTGCCAGCTCTGACTCTGGTGCGGGATAAATCGACTGAAATAATCCACTTCCAAATACGCCATGATAAACCACTGGTTTTCCACTTAACCAGGAGATGCCACGTGGGCCATAAACTCTCCCTTTCCATTTTGCCGTTCCGTTAGGCCCAAAGAAAATAAGATGTTTGAATCGCAGCATGGATTCCGCTTCTCCATACCCTTTTTGCTGGTTAATATAGGCTTTCAATGTAAAACGCCGATAATGCCAGACGATCGCAGCGGGGCTAAAGGCAATCACTTGCCCTTCCTGTTGCAACCTCCAGCAAAAATCCACGTCATCTCCGGCTTTTCGATACCGCACATCAAACCCACCGATTTTTTCAAATGCCCAGCGATAAAAAGCCATATTACATCCGGGAATATGCTCGGCAACGACATCACTTAGCAAGACATGCGAGGGTCCACCGGGACTTGCAGCGACACATGCCTGGATCCAGTCTTCCGCAGGAGGAGAAATGTTTGGCCCCCCTACTCCACCGTAATCTCCACTTAATAATGTCCCCACTAAATAATAAAGCCAGTCCGGATCCGGCATACAGTCCGAATCCGTGTAAGCAAAAATATCCCCTGTCGCAGCAGCCGCACCCACGTTGCGCGCATAACTTAACCCCATGTTCGGTTGCTGAATGTTCCGCACTTCAGGAAATTTTTTTAAAATTTCCTGTGTGTTGTCAGTCTATCCATCATCAACAAAAACAACTACAAAATCCGGATAA
>CAKUMP010000293.1 GCA_934667795.1 uncultured Chthoniobacterales bacterium
GTGGTATTTTGGTCGTGGCAGTGGAGGCGAGTCCATTGGCAGTGGAAGCCTGCCGGTTACAGGGCGTTGAAAATATCCTGCAAGGCGAATTTCCGGATTGTGCATTGCCAAAAGACCAGCAGTTTGCTTCGGTTTTATTGATGGGAAACAACCTGGGGATGGTCGGAACTCCCGAGCGTGCAAAAAATTTTTTCCAGAAACTGGCAGAAATCATGACAGAGGATGCGACTATTTTTGCGGAATCGTTGAATCCTGCTGTCATGGCGTCCCTGGATGAGGATTTTGCACAGTATCAGAAGAAAAATCGCCTGGAGGGGAAATGGGATGGGCAACTTCAGTTGCGGATTCGTTATCGTACGTGCACCACTTCCTGGTTTTCCTGGCTGTTTTGTTCGCCTCAGGAAATCGAAGTGCTGTTGCGGGAGACGCCTTTTCAATTGGATTCGGTGACTTCCAGCACGAGTCTTTTATTCACGGCATGTATCAAGAAGCGTCCTGCGAAGAAAAGCAGAGGGTTGGACAAATAGACCAGAAATTACTAAAACAAAACGATGGAAACAAAACGAATCAAGTCTGTAACAGGCGGTGCGAATCCTTCAGGACCTTATAGTCTGGGAGTGATTGCAGAGGGAAAATTTTTATTTGTTGCCGGGCAGGGTCCATGGGATGAGGCATCGAAATCCTATGTGCGCGGAACTATTGCGGAACAGACGCAGAGAACATTGGAGTCCGTCCGAAGGATTGTAGAGGCTGCGGGAGCAGAAATGAAGGATGTCGTTCAGTGTCGGGTATTTTTACAGCCCTTGAATGAACAGACATTTCAGGAAATGAATGCGGTGTATGAACAATACTGGGCAGAGGATGCAGCTCCCGCACGAACAACGGTAGGGTGTACCCTGTTGGGAATCGATGTGGAAATCGATTGTGTCGTTCGCTTACCTGAAAAAGACTAGAACAAGAGCATTTTTACTTAAAATACTCTACTAATCGCCGTCACAGCGCAGCGTCTGACAGGAGAAAAAATGGAGGGTTTGGGAGCCTTGTATGATTAAAAGTTCATATTTGCTTTTAATTTAATATAGGGAGCGCCTTCAATTTCCTGATCGGGATAGGATTCATAATCCATTTCGCGATAAATCGTCCATCCTGCGTGAACTTCGAGAGTCAAAGGATCCCAGCCGGTATAATTTACCCCTGCACCGATCCGGATTTCGTTATAATTAACCGTATCTCCTTCGTATTCTTTAAGGTCATCTCCCAGATGATAAGAGCCGCCGGTAATTTCCAGTCCGGTAAAAAGCTGTAAATCTTGATTGGGTTTATAAATCACCCGAGGTTCCGGAGCAATTCCATACACCTGCCATTGTGGGTTAATATCCCAGATAAATCCGGCAATGGGTAAAACCGGAGCATTTTTCCGCAGATGGCTGTAAGTCACCCCAACCACCCCAATCAACCCTTTCGTGATATTAAAACCAATACTCGCAACGGTTGGGACATCAAAAGCATCCGAATGAATATCATCCGAATAATAAAACCCGGGACGCGCACGGATCAACGCTGCAGGCTGCCCGTTTACCAGATATTCCAGACTGATAATTCCACTCACTGCCTGTAAAGTTTCTGGTCCGATGGGAGCATTGCCGGAATAATCAAATTCAAATCGATTATACCCTGCCCCCAACGCAAGCAGGACGTCTTCTGCCAGAAAAATGTTTCCGACGAAACTGACGTCCACGTTGTAGGAAGAAATGGCGCCACTCTCATCTTTAAAGTCGCCTTCTCCTACATAAGAACCGGCAGAACGCACCTGAAATGTTTTTTGCGACTCTGGTGCCAGATCAAACATAGAGGCTTGCAGCAAAGTCATGGGAACGGATTGAGCTGATACGCCTGAAGCAGATAAAACGAAGGCGGATACAGCAAGAAATTTACGTTGTAAAGAATGCATAAGATAGTTTTGCAGAATTTAGAAAATTGACAAGAGAGATTCTTCTCGGGATGCCCGAAAAGTTTATTGCGAATTCACGGAGTGTTCTTCGTAGGGGCGTCTTGCGGACGCCCCATTAGGGACAGAGCTGTAAACAGCAGATTAGGGACAGAGCCCTGCACTCCAAATTCTTCTTGGGACATCCCAAAAAACGACACCTGAGTAAAAAAATGACAGAGGAGGGCGATAGGGTCTTGTTTTCGCCGTCAGGAACGATCAGAATGGCGGGATTGAAATATGGCAAACGACTATAAAGTTAAACTGGAAGTATTTGAGGGTCCGTTAGACCTGTTGTTGTATCTGATTCGGAGGGACGAAGTGGATATTTATGATGTTTCCATTGAGCGGATTACGAAGCAATACATGGATTACCTGGATACATTCAAATTGCTGGATATTGATGTAGCCGGGGAGTTTCTGGTGATGGCTGCGAATTTGCTGTATATTAAAAGCAGAAGTCTGTTGCCGGTCGTTCAACAACCGCCAGAAGAAGAGACGGAGGAGGATGATCCTCGCTGGGAACTCATTCGGCAATTAATTGAATATAAAAAATTTAAAGATGCTGCAGAGCATTTGAAGTCGCGCGAAGCATTGCAGGAACGGTTTTTTGGACGATTACCGGAAAAACCCGAGTTTGAAGAGGCGGATGTGATCCCGATGGGAGAAGTCGGGATATTTGACCTTATTAATGCTTTTCAGAAAGTTTTAAAACGGGTGGAATCCAAACGGGAGGATTTACGGGAAATTTTTGAGGAAAATTATACCGTTTCAGATAAAATTGATTTAATTCTGGAAATGACGGAGAAGGCATCTAAATTTCAATTTACGGCTTTGTTTAAAGATGTAGCTTCGCGTGCAGAAATTATTGTGACTTTTTTGGCTTTGCTGGAATTGATTCGGCTAAAGCACCTGAAAGTTGCCCAGGATGATGCCTTTAGTGAGATTTATATTTTTCGCGTTATATGAGTGAACAGGAAGAAAATCAGGAATTGCAAGAGGGCGTAAATGCGGAAGAACTGCAGAAGAATGCTGAATCGTCTGCCGATGATGCGCTAGAGCAGCCACAGGATATAGCAGAAAACGCAGAAAACGTGGCAAGCGCAGAAAACGTGGCAAGCGAAGAGACGCCGGAGGAAGTCGTGGGGGATGCAGAAGAGGCGGAACTGCAGGCAGCATTTGAAGCAGAAGAGCGGGCGAGTGAGGAGAAAAGCAAGGAAGACCTGGCGGCTGCGAAAGAACAGTTGTTGAAACAGATTATAGAAGCTTTGTTGTTTGCGACGCAAAAACCTTTATCGATAAAGGAAGTGCAGACGGTGTTACGCTCGGCAGCCGATTTTGTTCCGGACGATGAACAAGTGGTAGGGATGGCGAAAATCAAAGCATCGGCAATTGAAAAAACGATTGATCAATTGCGAGTGGAATACGAGGAAGACTCCCGGGGGTATCG
>CAKUMP010000294.1 GCA_934667795.1 uncultured Chthoniobacterales bacterium
GAGTAACCAAGTGAGCCAATGAAATATCGTCAAATCCGGTGATCGCAATATCCTCCGGTATTCTTATTCCCATTTCCTGTGCTGTCCGGATTGCTCCGATGGCCACCAGGTCGTTAATGCATACAACCGCATCGGGGCGGGATCTGGCCGTTCCTCGAAGAATATCTGTCATCTCCTTCTGCCCTCCTTCAATTGTGGGGGCTCCAAACCGAACATGATTCGGGTTTTCTTCAATCCCATGCCTGCGAAGTGCTTCCTGATATCCCTGATAGCGTTCCTTTGAAGCCAACAGACGCTTTGCTCCAGCGATAAATGCAAACTTGCGCCGACCTGTTCGGACAAGATAGTCCACCATCTTTCCGATCGCTTTTGTATTCTGAGGAAGAAAAAAATCGGCTGGTATTCCGCGTAATGGACGCC
Source organism: uncultured Chthoniobacterales bacterium (assembly GCA_934667795.1). Lineage (GTDB taxonomy): Bacteria > Verrucomicrobiota > Verrucomicrobiia > Chthoniobacterales > CAKUMP01 > CAKUMP01. The sequence goes on from CAKUMP010000294.1 coordinate 421, forward strand.
CTCCGATAATGACTGGAATCCCTTGCGACAAAAGAGTTTCCAGGAGGTAGTCACAATCTTTGTCCTGCTGTCCTTCACTGCACACAAGGATCAACCCCTCAATCCGGTTGGCTTGAAACATCCGCAAGGCTGACTCTTCTTCACGTGCGTTTCCATAGGTGTTGGCCATGATGATTCGATAACCGTGCTTTAAGGCCGCATCATGAACCAACCTGCAAAAAAAAGGGTAAAGCGGGTTTGCAATATCGGGTACAATCAAACCTATCAGGCCACTCCGTCCAGAGCGAAGGTTGGCGGCCTGCTGATTCCTCACATAGCCTAGCTGTTTTGCCGCTTCCAATACCCGCACACGGTTTGCCGCGCGCCCTCCCTCGCCAGTGAGAATGCGTGCCGCTGTCTTTGCGGAAACGCCTGCGAGATTAGCTACTTCATAAATTGTACTCATATCGGGTGTATTGAAACTGTCCCGTTTGTATCTGGAAAGCAAGTTTTATTTTCCATTATTGACATCGATGTCAGTTTGTGGAAGCCTGTTTTCAATGTCGCAATTTACAGAACAAATCAACGCTTGCTGGCTTGGGAAATCTATTGGAGGAACCTTGGGAATGAGTCGTGAAGGCATGAACGGGCCTCACAATTTGTCTTTTTACGATCCGATCCCCACTGAACCAGCACCCAATGACGACCTTGACCTTCAGGTGGCATGGATGCATTATCTGCTGGAATCAAAAAACGTAATCGCCAGCCCCGGTTTTTTGAATCCGGCGTGGAAACAGCACGTTCTTTTTCCGTGGGATGAGTATGGCTGCTGCCTGCGCAACATGGAGTATGGGGTGAGCGGCACCGCTGTCGGCGCATTTGACAACTGGTTTGGTGAATGCATGGGAGCTGCCATTCGCAGCGAAATGTGGGCTTGTATCGCTCCGGGAGATCCCCACAGGGCTGCCGGATTTGCATACTGCGATGCGGTGAGCGATCACTGCGGCGATGGAGTATGGGCCATTGTATTTTTCTCTGCGCTACAGTCCATGGCATTTGTGGAAAAGGATACCGACAGGCTTCTGAATGACGCATTGACTTTTCTCCCGAATAACAGTCGTTTGAAGGCAGCCATTCGGGATACATGCAGGTGGTGGCATGAGGTTTCGGACAAAAAGCCTGACTGGCGAATTGTCCGTGAGTTAATTATGAAACACTATGGCTCATCGAATTTTACCGATGTTCACGCCAATGTTGCATTTACAATACTGGGATGGCTGGCAGGGGAGGGTGATTTCGGGCGTTCCATCTGCATTGCAGCCAACTGTGGTCTTGATAGTGATTGTTCTGCCGCCACGCTCGGAGCCTTGCTGGGCATCCTTCATTCAGACTGCATCTCCAGCGAATGGAGCAACCCCATAGGAAATGAAATCCGGCTTAGTCCGGGGCTTGTCAACCTTAAGGCTCCCGCCGACATCTCCGTGCTGACCGATTGGATATTTCAGCTTCAACGGAAATTCGTGAATATTTCTCCCGGAATCGGAAAAGTTCTCCCATGTACACCGCCTGAGACCGGTATTTCCCCTATTCGGCTGAATGTAGAAACAGCCTGGTCTTCACACAGGGAAATCCTTCAGGAGGAACAGGGGACGGAAACGCATCGCCGGATATTTGCCGGGAGCAAATCGAACGTTGCACTTCCGGGGCACTGGCTGAACCTGTCCCGCTCATCTTTCGATAATCGTGTATTATTAATTAGAAAACAGTTTCACCTGAATAAGAAAGGTGGCATCCGGGTGCTTGGATTCAGCGAAACCAATAGCGCAGCATGGATTGATGGGTGTCGTCTGAATGAAGCTCCCTTTGGATTTGGCTGTAATGATTCACATGCGCCCTCATTCCATCGTGGAGGCCGTGGAATCTATAAAACGGACTCTCTTGATGAGGGGATGCATGAACTGGTGATTGCCGTTTGCGCTCCAGAGAAAAGAAGCACGGATATCGTACTAGGCATCGGAGACGGTATGACTCACCTCTGGCAACCGTACGCTTTGGCAGAACCGCTCGAATATTGTCACAACTCGAAAGAAACATTACAAACTGTTACCTTCTGAAATTGGCGAACACCCCCATACTTGAACCGTATTTTATGGTGACACAATTACTTTCCGAATGGGATGGGGCGTATTTGCGGCGGTTTCCGCCGCTTTGAATCATAGCGAATGGGATGTACGAACAACCTTCGCATGGCGAAACGCACATGTCGTTCGAACCAAAGCGGTGCAGAGCCCCGCACTCCAAATTCTTTCCGTGTGGTGGGAAAGGTTTCTGACATGCCAGGTTCAATCGTTGCAAGAGAGGAGGGAGAATGAGGAAATCCAGAATAAAAATGAAATATTTGAAACTTCATCAAGAAGGTCAATTGGATGAAGTAAAGGTCAATGGGGGATAATGAAAAAGGGTTGTAAATTGGGGTGGGCAAACGAGAATAAGGGAATGAGGATTATTGATACGGACATTCATCAGACGTGGCCCCGTGAGATGTTATGGGAGCGGTTGCCGGAATATTATCGGAAGGGTGGGTTTAAATATCCGGATGGATATATAGGGAGTCCAGTTGGCGTTATGCGTGAGGATGCTCGACCGGGTACGGGGGAAGGAGCGGGGAGTGATTATGAATTTATGTGTAAACAGCATCTGGATCCATTTGGGATTTCCATTGCGTTGTTAACAGGGAGTGGGATTTTGTCGTTGGGAGTGCATCCGAATGTGTATTTTGGGAATGCGTTAGCAACAGCCTATAATGATTTGATGTTGGATACCTGGTTGACATGGGACAATCGTTTTTATGGGTCTATGATAGTCAATCCCTTGGATCCTGTATGGTCTGCGCAGGAAATTCGCAAGCGTGGTGGGCATGAGAGGATTAAAGAAGTCTTGATGTGCAGTGCGACAAGGATTCCATTTGGGAACATTCATTATTGGCCGATATATGAAGCTGCGAGTGAAATGGGATT
>CAKUMP010000295.1 GCA_934667795.1 uncultured Chthoniobacterales bacterium
CGCTTCGGCAACGCCATGAAGGAAAAAATCCAGCCATCCTTCCCAATCGCCCATTGTGCGTACAGCACTCAAACGTGAATAATATTCCTGGCGGTTATTTTTGAAAAACAAACTAATATAGAGGATGGGTTGTCGTAAATCGCCCATCATCATCAGAAAAAAAGTAATGAGCAAACGTCCAATGCGTCCGTTGCCGTCCAGGAAAGGGTGAATGGTTTCAAATTGTACGTGAATTAACCCGGCATCGATCAAGGCAGGGTAGGGGCGTTCTTCCAAATGCAGATATTTCTCCAAGGCATCAAGACATTCCATCAGTCGCTCGGGTGGAGGGGGGACAAAAGCGGCATTTCCAGGACGTGAGCCACCAATCCAGTTTTGCGAAGTTCGAAATTCTCCAGGCTGTTTGTGACGCCCTCTTCCTTTGGCAAGTAAAATGGCATGCATTTCACGGATGAGACGCAACGATACCGGAAATTCTTCTCCAATACGTTTTAAACCATGCTCCAATGCCGCAACATAAGACGAGACTTCTGTCACATCTTCCATAGGAACGTGAGGGATCTCACCACTCTCATGCAACAGTAAATCGGACAGGGAGGATTGTGTTCCTTCGATCTGAGAGGACAATACCGCTTCTTTACGGATATAGTAATAAAGCAACAAATGACTATCCGGCAGGATCTGCGAAACGGCATTAAGCTTTCCCAATGCCTGGTTGGCCTTTGATAAACTCTTCTGCAAAAGCAACAGATTCAGAGGGGGCTTTGGTGGCAGTGCGGGTGGCAGAAATGCTTGATAGGATTCCCCCACTGTCACATTGCAACGTATGTAACAGCCAAGTCGTGTTTCCGGATCAGACATGATGGTTCTTTCTTTGTTTGCTTATAAAAGAAAGAATAACAATTTATTCTTTCTTTTGAAAGATAAAAACGAAAAGAAAAAGCTCTGTTTTTTCTATAAAGAAAAGATGATAGACTATTCTTTCTTTTCGTTTCCATAAAAAAAAAACTTCCTGCTATAGCGATTTGTTCTTTTAGTGAGGGGGCAGTCAAATTTGGAAATGTAGGGGCGAAAACGGGTGGGGTGCTACACGCCGGAAGAATATCTCACGCGAAGTCCCCCTGGGAGCGCCGACGTCCCCGTTGGCTAAGAGGCCTGTTTTGTTTCACGCAAAGGGCGCAGAGGCCGCAAAGGGTTTTCTTAAATGGGTAATGCAACGATGGGTGGGGTAGCGCACGTCGGAAGGAATGTCTCACGCGAAGACACGAAGACTTTTTAGGGAAAATAAAGAAAAATCAGGAATATAGGACATTTTTTGAGACAGGGTTAATGCAAAGAAAATTTATCAGAATCAAGAGATTCTTCTTCGCGTCTTCGGGGCTTCGTGTGAGATAATTCTTCCAGTGTGTACCACCTCACCCATTTTCGCGTTACCCCATTCTAAAAAATCCTTAGCGACCCTTGCGCCCTTTGCGTGAAACTCTTCCCAAGCGCAGCCTCCATAATCATTCGTGCCCATTCGTGTTTATTCGTGGTAAAAGTCCGTTGTGCCCCTGGGTCTGGATTAGCCGCTGAACTCGCTGAAAAGCGCAGAAGGTTTCTTGTTTTTAAATTTCTGCGTTCTTCCGCGAATTCCGCGGCATATAACAGGCCCTGGGAGCGCCGACGTCCTCGTCGGCTAAGAGGCCTGTTTTGTTTCACGCAAAGAACGCAGAGGCCGCAAAGGGTTTTCTTAAATGGGTAAGGCGAAGGTGATTGGGGTGGTACACGTTGGAAGAATATCTCACACGAAGGGACGAAGGCACGAAGGCACGAAGAAGAATTTCTTAATTTTTAAAATTTCCGCGTTCTTCCGCGTTTTCCGCGGCTTAAAAAATCCTTAGCGACCCTTGCGCTCTTTGCGTGAAACTTTCCCAAGCGCAGCATCCCCAATATCTTGATGAATTAACTTAAATCGACTAATCCATTGGCTCCGTTCTTTGAGCCACCTCACCTCGATCCACGAGCACACTTTCAAAAGTTTTACCCGTCATTTCGGTAGCCTGATCCAATGTCGGTTTCAAAGTGCGTTCATCATAAATATTTTCTGAAAAACTGACTGCCGAAACAATCACCCCGCTCTTGGCGAGTGCTGCTACCGATGCCTTACGCCCAAACTCGTACTTTTTACATCTGAAATTTCTTTTAAAAGTTCGTTGAAATAGGTCAAAATAGATATAAAGTTAGATATGGACTACAAGAAATCCCATCCTTGGTTGAAATTCTCTTTATCTGTCCCGTTGGATAATTTTCGTCTTTGGCTATGTTTGGGAGAGATTGCTTCTAAAGTAGAACATCTCCTGGGAGTCCCACTGAGAGCAGATGTCGCTCAAGAGTTGCATAAAATTTACTTGGCCAAGGGGGTGCAAGCCACTACTGCGATTGAAGGAAATACATTAAGCGAGGAACAGATACATTTATTAATAGAAGGAAAATTGAAAGTACCTGAATCCCAGCATTACCTGCAGGTTGAAGTACAAAATATTCTTGATATTTGTAACAAGGAAACACGTCAATTACTGGAAGGTGCGGGAGAACATCCCGGGCTGTGTGTGGATCTCATAAAGAATTATAATCGGGATGTATTAAAAGGGTTGGAGTTAAATGAGGGCGTGGTTCCTGGAGAAATTCGCTCCCACTCGGTAGTGGTTGGAAATGTTTATCGCGGTGCACCGGCGCAGGATTGTGAATACCTTCTTGAAAAATTGTGCACGTGGTTGAATGGCAATGATTTTGTGCCTCCAAATGACGAGGAAGAATTAATCATCCCTTTAGCTCTGATTAAAGCAATTGTCGCGCATCTTTATCTGGCGTGGATTCATCCTTTTGGAGACGGAAATGGTAGAACCGCACGTCTGGTTGAATTTCATATTCTATTGTCTGCCGGAGTGCCACTACCTGCTACGCATTTATTAAGTGATCATTATAATTTGACGCGTACTCAGTACTATCGTGAACTCGAGAAAGCGAGCGCTGTGGATGATGGTGTCATTTCCTTTATTTCTTATGCGACACGAGGGTTTTTAGATGGAATTCGGGAACAAATCAAACGGATCCGCGAACAACAATTACGTGTCGCATGGGAAAATTATGTGTACGACTGTTTCCGTTCCGTCAAAGATTCCAAGACTCAAAAACGACGACGTGATCTGGTTTTGGAATTAACAAAATATGATTGGGTCAAGGTTTCGGAAGTGGAAATGCTTACGCCACAGATCGCACGTGATTACGCAGGTGCAGGGGATCGAATGTTACAAAGAGATTTAAATGCTATCCACAAAGAAGGGTTAATCTATCGAAGACATGGATATGTTAAATCAGCTAAAGATATGATCGAAGCCTTCCTCCCCAAACGCGTGAACTATGAGGATGT
>CAKUMP010000296.1 GCA_934667795.1 uncultured Chthoniobacterales bacterium
TGAGGGAGGAGGCGATAGAGTTGGTGCCGATCGCTCTCACTCCCAATAAGGTTTTTTCAAAAATTGAAGGATTAAAATTGGCTATAGGAATGACCAATTCGGAATCATCACACGTATTGGGTTCATAAAAATGGCGTTGACCGCCATGGATGCGGAGCCCCACGTGCAGATCCGGAGAAGGGGACGTCGTTGCAATCCATTGGAGGATCGCGTTTTTAGCTGCGTCCAGACGGTAAGTCCCGTCATCAAGCCGACTCCACATCGATGCGGAAGCGTTCAGGATAATTTCTACTTCGACTGACTTATCAACTGGTGCTCCGGATACCGGGCAAGTTAATAGACAGGCAAAGAGTAAAATCCATCGCCCCAAAATTTTATTTTTCTGTAGGTACCACGATCCCGCGAAGAATGACATTTTGCGCCATGAGGAAAACCAGAAGCGTAGGTACTGCAGTAAGCACCAGGGAAGCATGTACAATCCCGGAGTCCACATTCGCACGCATCTGATAAATGTACACCATAATTGTCCACATTTTAGGGTCTGGAGCAAGAATCAGGGCGAAGAAAAAGGCACCATAAGCCGAAGTAAATGCACCGAGCGCAATCACCGCAAGAATCGGTTTAGAAAGGTTCATGGTGATCCCCCAGAACTTCTGCCATTCGTTTGCTCCATCAATTTCGGCCGCTTCATAGAGTTCTCTAGGAAGACTGTCGAAAAAACCTTTCAACAGGAAGATAGAAAATCCATTCGCCAGGGTTGGAAGAACCAGTGCACCAAACGTATTCAGCAAACCAAGTTCTTTAAGCTGAATAAAGTTGGGAATCATGGTGACTTCCGCAGGGAAGGCGATCGTCGCAAGAAGAAACAACAAAATCGTGTAAGTTTGTTTGAGCTTATAACGGGAGAGCGCATACGCTGCGAGCGGATTGACAATCAGTGCCCCACCGACCATCAGCAGAACCAGAATAAACGTATTGCTGATGGCGCGACCATAAAGCAGGATTTCGTCCGCAACATAATAATAATTTTGCGTCAGGAAAACATTTCTCCAGAAACCGGTTTCATTCAGGAAAATTTCCTTATCGATGGCTTTTTGCGGGATATAGGCGTTTTCGATTCCTTTCGCGGTGGTCCATTTTCTGAACAATGCGTCCACGCTGTTTTCGATCTGAAGGTCTTCCGGTTTGGAAATCCGGCGGACAAATTCTGAACGGGAAAGATTGGATTGTTTGAAGTTTTCTTCTCCCTGAGCAGTTAACCCAACAAGGTCGGGACGGATAAATTTCTGGACATATTCCACCCAGAGATCCCCGATGGGGCCGGATCCCGGGTACGTCGTAGAAAGCGGGATTTCAGAAAAATCCGTATAATTTTCGCCCGTCCGCGCATTATAATGGGAAATATCGTAGCCAAACTGATTGGGCAGGTAAACCGAATTGTAATAATTCGCGACATTCCAGAAAATTTTGCGTGAATCGGGAATTTCTTTCGTATATTCGGCAAATATCTGGATCAATTTTCCATTGGAAGTATCCGCGCCGATCATGGATGCCGGTGGGGGAAGAATGGCAGTGAATTTTGGGAAATACGTTTCTGCAGCCGCATTAATCGCATCTACATCGCCATATTTTTTCTTCAGATACTGTCGAAAATCCCGATTGGTATATGCCGCCACACGTGCGTTATTTCGGACATACGCCGGGAAGAAAAGGTTTTCTGGAACCTCGGCTTCTGCGCGGAACTCTTTCCACAACGCGAGCATCTGTTCATCTTTTTCCGTCAGCTCGGGCAGAGTGATGTCATAGAAATTCGCATCTTTATCTCCCCAGGCCTGCTGGTAGTTTTCGTTCACGTAATGATAACGTGCTTCAATCCATTTTCGGAAAAATTCATCTTTGGAAAGAAGAAATTTCGGGAAAACGTTGAAGTAGGTACTGTCAATCCCGGAAGAGGTAGATCCGGATAACATGATCATACAGGGAAGGATCATGGTCAGACTACCAATGATGAGAATTGCGTAAATCGATCCGAAAAATGTTTTTACGGATAAAGATCTTTCAGTAATTGGTGAAAAAAAGCTCATGTGTCAATACGATCAATAAAGGTGTGAGAAATGCATTTCCAAAGTTATTTCAAAAATGGGTTTCATAAGTTTAGTGAATCACGCGAAGCATTATTTTGCAGTACGGAATTCCATGCGGCTGAGGCGGCGTAACTGAATCACGGTGAGTCCGATGACCATCGATCCAAGCAACCATGCCATGGCGGTAGCGGTTCCGAATTTGATGCGCATAAACGCTTCATAGAAAATCAGCAGGGAAGTGACCTCGGTTGCGCCGTTGGGGCCCCCACCGGTCATAATCAGGATGTTCGTCGCGGCCTGGAAGGCAGTGACGACGGCCCCGACGAAGTTAATGATAATCAAGGCTTTGAGACCGGGGAAAACGATGTGCCGGGTTTTATGGAAAATTCCGGCGCCGTCAATTTCGGCGGCTTCAAATTGTTCTTCCGGGATGGTTTTCAGTGCGGCGAGATAAATCAGGCACTGAGGGCCTGCTGCCGCCCAGATTCCCGGGATAACGCAGGAAAGCATTGCTAATTTAGGGTCTGCGGACCAGGCACGGCGGGTTTCAATCCCGAAGAAATTCAATGCGGTATTTAATGGCCCTTGTGCGTCAAACAGCTCTTTCCAGAGGAAATAAACTGCGGTTGCAGAAAGCACAGCAGGCAGATAATAAATGGTCCGGAAAAGCACTTTTTGCCGGGGAATCAGATGCAGTGCATACGCCAGCAAAATCGGAACAGCAAATCCAATCGAGAGGGTATAAGCAGCAAAGTGCAAGGTCGCTAACAGCGAATTCCAGAAGGTGGCATCAAAAAGAACTGTCGCGAAGTTATCGAGCCCGACAAACAGAGAATCCAGCATCAGTCGGAATTCCATGAATGCAAGAGCCCCCCCACGGACCAGCGGGATATATTGCCAAAGGAAAATCAGGGAAAGTGCGGGAGAAAGCAAAAGCCAGGGGAGAATGGAACGGGAACCCACCACCCCAGACATCACTAGTGCTGCCTGACTGAAAGTACGGTAAACGATACGCCCAAGAACCACAAATACGATCACCATCACCACAAGCACCACTAAAGCGATATTTTTTCGGTGTTTTTTAACTTCCGGTGTGACGAATCCGATCATCCGTTCGTTTGTCTTTTTAACGGCAGCATCCAGAATGTTGCTGATTTGGGTCCGGACGGTTTCCATGTCTCCGGCAGCCCAGGCGCTTTCAATCACTGGATCCAGAAGGATCTGGTCGATAGGATAGGTTAATTCCTGGTAAACGAGCGCACAGTTTTTGCCATAAGGTTCAGGTTTTCCGTTTTTAATGGC
>CAKUMP010000297.1 GCA_934667795.1 uncultured Chthoniobacterales bacterium
CTCATGATCAACAGTTCGTCGAAGCCGTGTTTACGTAATTGTACCGGATTGACTTGTGTGGATTGGCCCATATCAACCATGGCGGTGGTACGGACACGGTCTGCTTCTTCACTTCCTACATAATTGATGTATTCCCAGGCAGCCTGGCGTCTTTCAGGATCTTCGATTCCGGCATAAATGGCGAGAAGGCTGGAATTGATTTCAGAACCGATGAGCCCAGTGCGTCCGGCTGGGACGGGGGCGATTCCGAACAACTGCGGGTCATAGCGAAGGTCACCTCCGACATAACCGAAAAACATTCCGATATTTCGGCTGTTTTGCGCGAGGAAAGAGCCATCTTCGCGTACCGCAATTCTATCGACTTCAGTGAGCTGGTAATAAAATTCGAAAGCGGCAACGGCTTCCGGGCCATTAAAGGTTGCACGCCATTCGTTTGGTGCAATTTCGCGAACGGCATCCGCACCGGAGGACCAGAGGAAGTTCATCAGGTTCCAGGAGGACTGGTTTCCACGATTCAGGAAGATCGGGCGATAAGGGCGGCCTAATTCGTTGATTTTCTTTCCGAATTCGACCATTTCTTCCCAGTCTTTTGGGGCACGGTCAGGAAGACCAGCGCGACGGAAAACATCCCGGTTGTAATAAAGGGCCATGACCAGGAGCTGGACCGGCATCCCATACGTCCGGCGTTCGCCATCAGGACCGGGGAGAACAATCACATCTTCAATCTGCGGCAGAATGCGTTCGTCGTAGGCGGTTGGATCCTGTTTTAGAACAGGATCGAGAAATTCATCCAATGGATAAAGAACACCCTGGCTGGCAAACGTATCAATGGTTCTGAAGTTCAGGCGAAGCACGTCAGGAGAAATTCCCCCGGCCACCATCATCATCGTTCCTACCTCAGCAGCCATTCCTTCAATACGAATCCCTTCAACGGATTGAAGTTCGATATGAGGAAATTTTTTATGAAACTCTTCCAGGACACGCAGTTCAGCAATCGTGCGGGGATCAGAGTTTGCTGCGTTTGGAAGCCCACTCACACGAAGAACGATTGTTTCTTTCGTTTGAGCTTGAGGGGTAGGGGTTGCTTCCTGTGCATGAAGGATCGGAGATCCTGCTAAAAGGAGAGTAAGAAGAAATGAAGTAAAAGCCTGAATCCTGCGCATGTGGTGGTTCCCGTTACAAAAATTATCGTGATATTCTTCTTTCAGTTAAAGTGTCAGAATTTCGTTTTAGTTCTTATTGCCATAGATACTGATGCATATGTTAGAGAAACAGTCTCTGGAGGTCATCAATAAAAATGGATGAATAGAGGATTAAATTGATGAAATTGTGGTTTGACAAGATATTTCGTTCAGGAAATTCTCTATATCTGTATAGCTTCACAAAAAAAATTAAAAAAAACCTCTACTCAAGGCTAAAAATATGGCGGATTTATCCCGGTTACAAACCCCTCAGGTGCTCGTCGATACGGAATTGCTGGCAAAAAATATGCACGCGGTGCATCAGATTTGTGCAGAAAATGGTGTAAAAATACGTCCACACATTAAAACCCACAAAATGGTGGAGGTGGGGAAAATGCAATTGGACGCAGGGGCGGTTGGGTTTACTTGTGCGAAGATGGGAGAGGCAGAGGCATTATTGGAAACCGGCGTTCGGAGTATATTCATAGCGCATTCCTTAGTGGATAAACAATTAGCCGAGCGTCTGCGGAAGTTATCCGGGCAGTTAGAGGAGTTAATTCTGGCAGTGACGAGTGTTCCACATGCCAAAGCCTTCCTGGAATTAATAAAAGAAGCAGGAATTCGGGTGAAGGTAGCGCTTGCGGTGGATACCGGAACGGGGCGGGAAGGGGTGCGTACACTGGAAGAGGCAAAGGAAGCTGCCGCATTGCTGCGCGGAGCAACAGACCAGGTGGAATTAGTCGCACTTTATACACACGAGGGGTATGCGTATCTGGTTTCTTCCGAAGAGGTGGAAGCGTATGCGGAAAAAATTATTGGAAAGTTACGCGAAGTTCAGGCGGTTTTAGGCGGAAACCTGGAACTTTGGCCCGGTTGCAGTGTGACCGCAAAGGTGTCGCCGCGTATCCAGGGCGTGAACTGTATCCGTCCGGGTGCCTATCTTTTTGGAGATTTGTTCCTGGCGAAGGAACATCATTTGCTCCCCTGGGAAGATGTGGCAATTACGGTTTATGCAACCGTCGTGGATCGTCCGGAACCCGGATTGGCACTCATCAATGCCGGTTCCAAAGTGTTTAGTTCGGATCGTACCGACGCTGGAGAATATGCAATCGCCTGGGACGGACGCGATATCGCAGTGAAAAAAGTAAGTGAGGAACATGGATTTCTGAAAGGAAAGGATGTGGACTCCTTGAAGATTGGTGACCGTCTCCGCCTGGTTCCCGCGCATGTTTGCCCGGTGATCAATTTAACCGATACCGTGATAACCGTAAAAGGCGAAGAAGTCGGAGAAACCTGGACCGTTGCTGCCAGAGGTTGCGTTCGCTAACTTTTTAATACCGATTCATTTCGGGATCAATTTCCACCGTCCAGCGGTCGATTCCGCCGGAGAGGTTATAGACATCGGTATATCCCATGCGTGTGAGGGTTTCGACAGCACTCATGGAGCGCATGCCATGGTGGCAATAGATGAGGATCGTCTGGTCCTTATCCGGCAGTTTTTCATGAACGAGGGATGGCCAGGAAGAAAGAGGCATGAGTTCTGCCCTTTCAATGTAACAAATGGCATATTCATCTTCTTCGCGACAATCAATCAAGCGCATTGAAGAATGCGTGTCCAGGAGCACTGCTGCTTCAGTAGGAGATATTTCTTTCATTGATAAATTAACGAATCACAGACACCGGAGTGCCGTGCGAGACATTATTAAAATAAATTTCAGCCATGCGTTCCGGCATACGAATGCATCCATGCGAAGCGGCGTACCCAGGCAAAAAGCCCGCATGCATTCCGATGGCACCATGGATTCTCATAAAATAGGGCATGGACGCTCCAAGAAATTTGGTCCCGGCTGGGGCCTTGTCCCTCACTGCGGAAACGTTGGAGACGACGACGTTTCCATTGGCATCCACAAAATCGCCATACAAGTTGGAGCGATGGTTGGCACTTTTTTGCGTGATTTTAAAATTCCCGGGAGGCGTATCATAGCCTTCGCGTCCGGTGGAAATCTTCGAAACCCCAACTAACTGGCCACCTTTATAAAAATAAGCACGTTGCTGACTCAAGGAAATTGTAATACTGGGTGCTCCCTGAACGCCATCTCCATCCCAGAACGAAATGTTGTCCGCAAGATGCGTATTGGATTGTTGGGAAACAATACTGCCACCGGCGCCCAGGTATTGCGTGCTGCGA
>CAKUMP010000298.1 GCA_934667795.1 uncultured Chthoniobacterales bacterium
TTCCGCCGGATTGATCCCCTGTATTTTTGTTTCTGTTAATTCCTTTTCCAATGCTTCCACGATCGTTTCAAGCGGGATATTCAGATTTTCACATGCTTGTTTCAGGGTCTTTTTCCCCTGACAACAAAACTCAATCCCATGTTCTTGAAATATTCGTGATCTCCCCGGGCGCTCCGCAACCAATTCTCCTACCCCGCGATTGCCCCAGTCCAAGCGATTCTGTGCTTCAGTATTATTCATATCCACTCCTGTCTATGACGATTTTTGAAATTAATCAAGAATAAATATTCTTTAATTCATTTTTATTGGTTAAGATTGCGTTTACAAGGAAATGTGGTTTAGTGGAGGGATGGTATTTACATTGGAAGGGGAGGGGGTACTGGGAGTGTTAGAGGAACGTCTTTCTCAAGTATTTAGGGTGGTTTGTCGTTCAGTGAAGCGGGAGGTTTGGAATTTATACGACAGCAAAGTCTGGACGCTTTGGCATCGGGGGATGGTTTTGGTTCAGAGAAGTGAGGAATGGGGGCTTCGGCTTCGGGAAGGAAATGCGTTAGGAGAAGAAATCTTTCCAGGACTTTTATTCAATAACAAAAAAAATAATTTTGTGGGGCTTGCATGCGATTTTCCGGAATCGGAATTGCAGAAAAAACTGCAAAAACTGCTCGGATATCGAATGCTGTATAAAGCAGGAGAAATTTACACGCATGAAATGGAATGGGATGTGCGGGATGCATTCGAAAAAGTCGTAGTGCGGCTTTGGATCAGCAAACCGCGAGTTTCTGAGCAGTCCTTAATTTTTGTGAAATTAGTTCCTTTAAAGGGATATGACCAGGAAGCGATGGATGTCGAGACGGCTCTTTCAGAATTGGCGCAAGGTCTGGAGGATTCGACTGGTCCTTTAAGCGGTGCATTTTTTCCACGCGTGCCGGATAGCATTCCTTATGAATTAAAGCCGGAATTTACATTTAGTGCGGATGATAAAACACGAGATGTTTTATCGACAGTTGCACGCGCCACCCTGGACGTTGCCAGAAAGAATGAGGAAGGGATTTTAGAAGATTGGGATACGGAATTTCTGCATGATTTTCGGATTTCATTAAGACGGATACGTTCGATTCTCAGCTCTATCAAAGGCGTATTTCCTGAGGAGGAATTAGACCGCTGGAAAGAGTCTCTGGCAACGATGAGTGGAAACACAAATCAGGTAAGGGATCTGGATGTTTATCTGTTATCTCAGCCTGAAATGACCGAATTACTCCCGGCAGAATTTCAGGAAGGCCTGAACCATTTTTTCGATGAGTTGAAGAAAAAAAGAAAAACTGCATTCCAGAAATTATCCCGGTATTTAAAATCAAAAGAATATCGTCAACAAATGGAATTTCTGGAAGAGGCATTTTCCCAGATACAGGAATTAGAAGAAACTAAATATAGTGCAGCTCCTGTACGAGAGCAGGCGGCAAGAAGGATCGCGAAGCGGTTACAGCAGCTTTTGTGTTTGGCAAAAACCGTCCATGCAGATGTACCGGATGAAGACATCCATCGCATTCGAATTGTAGGGAAAAAACTTCGTTACCTGCTGGAGTTTTTTGGAGAACTTTTTCCGAAAGAGGAAGTAAAAGTGCTAAGTCGCGGCTTGAGTCAGTTGCAAGGCCAGTTAGGTGACTTTAATGACACTTCCGTGCAGCAGGCCTATTTGTTAAGATATGCTGCAGGAAGATCGATTCAGGATCCGGAGATGGCGATGTCTCTGGGTGGACTCATTACGATGATCTTTAATAAGCATCAGGTCTTGAAACGAAAAATTATAAAAAAATTCCAGCAGTTGGATACAGTGGAAGATATTCAAATTTTCAGAAAAATGATCAAAAGGTATTATAGTCAGAAGTCATGAAAATTATTTCATGCTACAGCATAAAAGGCGGGGTGGGGAAAACGACACTTGCAGTAAATCTGGCTTATTTTTTGAGAGAGAGTGGCAAACGTGTGTTGTTAGTGGATCTGGATTCTCAAGGGGCCGCCGGTTTTTGTTATCGAGTGGCACCGGCAGAAAACTTTGTTCCTGATAGCAGGAAGAACCTGGGAGCGGATTGGGTGCGAGAAAATATCCGGGAATCTGATTTTCCGGGGTTGGATATTTTACCGTCGAATCTGGACTACCGCTATCTGGATATTTTGCTCGCGGATATGAAAAAATCCCGGAAGCAGTTGGATCGAACATTGTCCAGCCTGGAAAATAAATACGACTGCATTGTACTGGATTGTCCACCAGGAGTGACATTGCTTTCAGAAAATATTTTCAGAGCGTCTGATGCGTTTGTGGTGCCGGTTATCCCTGCGACATTATCTGTACGAACTTTACGCCAGTTGAAAGAATTTTTGAAAGAAGAAAAGTTGGATGGGATAAGGATGCTTCCCTTTTTTTCGATGGTACAAAAAAACAAGCGTCAGCATCGGGAGATCATGGACGAGTTGCGGACAGAGTTTAAAGAGGTTTTAAATACGATAATTCCCTTTTCGGTTGAAGTAGAAAATATGGGGGTAGAGCGTCAGCCACTTTTATTGAAACAAAAAAAATCCATGGCTGTGAAAGCGTATCGTGCGCTGTGTCAGGAAATTCTGGAACATCCGGATGGAGAGGAAGAATAGAAAATGCAAATGGAAATTGAACGGAAGTTTTTGTTGAAAGAAACTCCTGAGGGTTTTGAAAGTGCCAGAAAATATGCAATTCGTCAGGGGTATCTGGTGAGTACCGACTTCCGGGAAATTCGTGTGCGAATGAAAGGGACCGACTGTTTTTTAACGATAAAAGATGGAAGAGGATTGGAAAGAGCAGAGACGGAAATATCCATTTCGCAGGCACAGTTCGATCAGCTCTGGCCATTGACCGAAGGACAGCGCATCCAAAAAACACGCTATCTGTTGCCATGGAAGGAGCTGACAATAGAAGTAGATGTTTATGATGCTCCTCTTGCTCCTCTTCGAGTGGCAGAGGTGGAATTTGAAAGCCGGGAAGCATGTGAGAAGTTTGTGAAACCCGGGTTTCTGGGACAGGAAGTGACCGGGCAAAAGGAATACAGTAATGTCTATTTGGCAACTGCTCACCAGAACAGGAAGGAAACCGCAGATTAACAGGTTTTCTTACACCTTTAAAGGTTTAGAAAGTGCTCCTTTTCGACGTTTCCCCTGCGGGTTTGTTTGCCAGTACTTCCCCGATGCTGGTTCAAGACAGGTCAGCCAGGAGTTGCTTTTGATATCCGTATCAATACAAACCACATTATTATATTGTAATGGAGATCCACTGCGTTGCGGGGTATGACCGCAGATAATAGTCTTTCCGGAAATATGT
>CAKUMP010000299.1 GCA_934667795.1 uncultured Chthoniobacterales bacterium
ACTTTGTCTTCTTTAATTAAATCGGGACGTATAAAGCGAATCATCGAAGTCTCATATTCACAGGCATGCGTCAGACTTGGCGATTCTATCCCATGTTGCTCCGGTTTCATCGCCTCTCCCGAAGCACTCCACCATGCAGATAAAATAATATGCGCATCATCCGCCAGGTCCGATTCATTTACCAGACAATTCAACGCATGCGTTGCCGGAGCATCATTTCCACCATGTCCATTCAGGAAAAAAATCCGTTTAAATCCATGCTTCAAAAAGCACATGGCAATCTGCTTGATCATCTCCCCATAAATATTCGCAGAAACCGTAATCGTCCCGCTATAATCCAGATGGTGATCAGAAGATCCCAGCCACAGCGTCGGCACCAGCAGCACTCGATCTTGTCGCGATTTCTCAATTTCTTTCGCAACCGCGTCCACCTGCAATGTATCCACAAACAATGGCAGATGATGCCCATGTTGTTCACACGACCCTAAAGGAATAATCACAGGAAGTTCACGATCCAGTTCCGATACTTCTTTCCAGCTAAGCTCTTGCCAAAACATAATGCTCCCTTCTTTGCAAAATCTTCACACAAGTTCAATCCCTATTTCTAATAAATGAAATTTTGCCGGGTACGCCGACGTCCCCGTCGGCACCCTCCGGAGCAAGTACTCCTGAATCTTTACTTTTTATTTGACATACGATTAAACACAGATTATTCAATCTGAATATACAGAAAATATTCATGAGTACAAAGACAGCAAGAATAGTAGAGAATCTGGGGCAGCGGTTGAGGGATGGAGAATGGGAGAATGCCGCTTCTTTGCCTTCTGTTGCTTTGTTATCGGGTCAGTACAATGTTTCGCCTGGGACGATAGCGCTGGCGTTGAAAAGTCTTGAGCAGGAAGGATTGGTGAAAGTGGTTCCCCGGTTAGGTGTTTTTTCGACCGTGGAAAATGGTTCGTTTACCGGGGAGAAGTCCGTTTGTCCCACGATAGGGATTTACGGGGGGTATTCGATGGCGAAAAATGGTGGATATATGGCTTATCTGACAGGAAGTATTCTTGATGCCGCCCATAATCTTGGAGGATCCGTATTAATGCTACCTAAAGTCGCGCCCGGAGAGCAACTGACGCGTCAGGATTTTGAACGACAGGGAGTAAAAGGCATCATTTTTCTTGGAGGTCAATATTCAGAAGTTGCCCGACAATTGAAAGAAGAAGGTTATCCGGTCATCACCGCCAACATGCCGATCGGAGCTACGGCCATGAACTACGTCAGTTTTGACCTTGCGGGCAACATCCGTTTTATGACCGAGTACTTTGCATCGATGGGACATCGTCGTATCGCGGTTCTGACCTATGAAAGCAGCACGCCTGGACTTTATGAATCCTTTAAAACAGATTTTATTCATACCCTTTGCCAGGAAGATATTCATTATAATCCCAATCCTTACTGGCGCACCGTGAATTGGCCATTGGATCAGGCAGAAGAAGAAAAACTGTTTTTGACGATTGAAAAATTACTGGCACTCCCCACACCCCCTACTGCATTTTTTTGTCGCTCTGCGTTAAGTGACGTTCTCTCCAAATACCTGAAACAAAAAAAATTAAGAGTGCCTCAGGATATTTCTATCATTGGAGCCGCCTATCCCAATGACGCCTCTGCACCGACATCCGGATTTATTCTTCAATTTGAAACCCTGGGAAAACGTCTGGTCGAAGGGATACACGAAATTATCAAAAATCCTTTTCACAGCATACAGGAGCTTGTTCCCCTCCCCTTTGTGGACAAAGGAACGGTTGCCCCACTCGCAAAAAGAAAAAAATGATACTTTAACGAATATTTTTCATTCTCAAAGTTAATAAATCAAGATCAACAATAAACAAACATTAATAACCCTCAACCATTTTCTCATTAAAAATAAAAACATACATGACCTCCCAGACCATTTTACGGCGTAACGTTTTTAGCACCATGGCAGCAATGTTTTTGGGTGCATTGACCCTACAGCCTGTATCTTCCCAGGTTTTTTCGGACTTTACTGGCGGTAACTCCAACATGCTTGTGGATGCATGGGAGGGCACGCCTGGCGACGGTTGGATCACATCGTGGCAGACGCAAACCAATAATTCAACGGTCATAGATGTTACCACGTCAAATGCGAACCCCTTGGTATCCGGCGGCGGAAATTATCTTCAATTTACCGTCACCAACAATCATGGCACTGCAGTTAGAAGTGGAAAAGTCTCACGGCAATACGAAAGTTATGGGAGTGTAAATTTAGCGCAACCGCATACCATTTCCTTTGAGTTTCGTATGGATACTGCCATGAGCGCTTTCGATCGTCTTTATTTTTATGATTCGGATGTAAGCGCGCTGGCATCCGAAGCGGCGGGAACCACCTGGCTGATACGTGGAAATCCGAATGGAAGTTTAGTGGTACATGATAGAGAGAATACCGTCACTGCCACGGGAGTCACACTTGCACAGGGCAATGTTTATCGATTTACGGTAAATGTGAATCCCTCGTCGGTTGCAGCCGAATCTTTTTATACGGTTCAAATTAACAACCTGACGATACCGGAGCAAAGTTATAAATCTGACGCGCTTCGTTTTTATTCTGAACAAACTTCGGTGGGTGGGTTTTTAAATTTTACCGGGCGCGTTCCCGTAGGAGAAATGGCAACATTTTCAATCGATTCCATTCACGTGATTCCTGAACCATCTGCTGTGGCATTTGTCAGTATAGCCTCGCTATTTATGTTGAACGCACGGCGTCCCTTATCAAAAACCAAGTAAAAAGAGCCTCCCAATATGTGCAAGGTTTCTCCTCATGACCGAGGAAGCTCGCTGCTGTCGATTCTTGTTACCGTGACAATTGCGAGTATTCTGATCGGACTTCTTGTTTCTGTATCGTCAAAAGCGATAGAGACCTCGAGAGCAGCTTCCTGCATCAGCAATTTACGTCAGATTGGGGTTGCCCTGAATTTATATATGGCAGAACACGACGGACGTTATCCCCCGAATCGTTCCAATCCTGCTCATAAATCGGAAGAGAATCCGGCGGGTGTCCATCATCAGGATGCCTTAAAAGTTTATCTCACGCCCTATCCGAACAGCGGAACGATTACGGCAAAAATGGCTGGGCCGTTCTGGTGTCCGGCCGACACCGATCGCAAGTCGGGACTGGCACAACATTCGTACGGTGCCAACACCTACATCGGAGGACTGGAGCCTGCAGAGGAACAAAACATCAAACGCGAAGCCCATCCCTCACGTAAACTTTACCTGCTGGATGCAATGCGGGAATCGCGCTCTACCAGTATGTTTTCACA
>CAKUMP010000300.1 GCA_934667795.1 uncultured Chthoniobacterales bacterium
AGCTGGGACAGAATCAAAGCCCGCTGCACCAGCCGTTTCTTCACCATCTTCGCCCGCTGCACCGGTCAATCTTTCTCTTGCCAGCAAAACTGCTCCCGCGACTCCGGCCGCTACCGAAAAAAAACCACACTCTTCCGGACCTTCTCCCGAAGAGGTCGCCAAAATAGAATCGCTTGTTCAGCTTCTCAAAGCCGGTGGTAAAAACCTCCAGGAGGCGCTGGATCTCGCACTCACCCTGCCCTGGATCCTCACCGTAAATGCCACCTGCCAGGCCTGGCTGGAAATGAAACCCACTCCCCGTCGCGAATGGCTTCGACTCCTCACTAAATCAGAACACGAATCTGCTCCCCGTCTCCGCGCAAGCCTGACTCGCGGACTCCATCGCATCGATCCCGAAACCGCATTGAAAATGCTCGTCGCTTTCATTACGGACCTCCCTGCATCGGATAAAAAGAAACCGGAAACCAAAAAAGCCTACCAGCTTTTCTGGAACGTTTTCATCGGGAAACAACGTCCCTGGATTTGTTATGTTTCCACCAAATCCCTCCGCCCTGCAGACACCGCGCGTTTACTTCAAGTCATTCTTATGACGTGTTTCGATACGACTTTTTTCCATACCCCTTTTCTCTCACAAGCCGCGCTTCTCGAATGGTTCAAACGTGAAAATCTGCTCGAACAGCTGTCCGAACAAGATATCACCCTGATCACAAAAGCCATCGCTCGCTGGAATTCCCGTACCCGTCGCCAGTTCCGCTCTTCCGGAATGCCCGATTTCATCATCCAGGCACTCCGTACGTCCAATTCCAAAACAAACGCCTCTCCCGAAGATACACAAGACTCCAATTCTTCCACTAAAACAGCATCCGAGACGCCCGATGCCAAGTCCGCATCGACAAAAGAATCTGTTTCTACTTCCTCTTCATCTCCTGCTTCAAAAGAAACTTCACCAACCGTTTCACAATCGACATCAACATCGACATCAACATCGACATCCAAATCCAATCCCGAAGCCCATCCTCAAAAATCCTCCTCCAAACCTGCGGCAAAACCTTCCCAAAAATCGACATCAAAATCAACGCATGCAGACCGTTCCGAACGTCCAGGAAAGTCTGAGCGTACAGAACGCCCCGAGCGTACTCCCGCATCGTTTCAGCAGCTTCTGCAACAACTCGACTCGCAATACCAGTCGCTCCAATCCGAACTGGAACACGCAAAGTCCGACCTCCGTCGCGCACGCTCCCAATCCTCTTCCCGGCGCCATCGTGAAATTGCGCCCGAAGTTATTTCACCGGTTCACTACGAAGATCGCGACACCCTCATTCAGCATAACCAGCGCCTTGAAGCCACTATCGTCGATCTCCAGCAACAATGGGAAGCCCTCTCGTCCCACTCCGAAGATATCGCAGCCAGCATGATTCACGATGATGGACGTCAACAACTTCTCGAATTCCTCCAGCACAAACTGGCAAACTCCTACCGGACCTTCCACAACATGCTCAACGAAAATCGAGGCTCCGTCCACCCCATGACCGAACGCGAACTCCTCGCCGAAATCTTCGAAACCCTCCAAACCACCGGCGTCAAATTCGAAAATAAATAAGCCACTAAGGACCTGTCCTGACTTGTCCCTTCGAGTGCGGACAAAATACTTTTTTCTAAAAAGGTGCCCTGAAGGGGCAACAGATGTCAGCCCAGGGCAACGCCCTGGGTCAGGCGTAACAGCAGGATGAACCCTGTAAGGGTGATCTAAAACGGGTGATTGCCATGACGCGTATTTGGAGTAGAAGGGGTATCCTGCCTCTTTGAACTATTGCGAAGGAGAGAGAGGAAATCATTCTGCGTATTCCAATTCCATCCTCGTTCAAACCAAAGCGATGAGGAACATCGTACTCCAAATTTTTCTTTTTCAGAAAAAAGTGTTGAAAAACACAAAATATTATGTTATTATCCCCGTAATTGGGGGGTATTTGAACTTAGCCCTTTCTAATCATGTTTGTTTGAATGAACTACGCTTATTAGGACGAGCTGAGGGAGTTTAGATTCATAGGGATCGTTAAAAGGTCTGTAGCGTCTAATGAAGAACAAAACGGTAAGCGCGTGGTCGCAAGACAAGGAAAAATCCCTGTTTTAGATCACCCTTACAGGGTTTATTCTGTTGTTCTGTTTGATTCCCAGGGCGATTGCCTTGGGCTGACATAGTTTGCCCTTTCAGGGCACATGGTCCTGATTTGTCCTTTTAGTGCGGGATTTTGAGCAAAACACAATCGACAAGCATTGATTTTTAATGATTTGCAATCGCACCCATTTTCTTTTGGGTAAGCCAAAAGGTTTCGTCATTAAAAATCACTTCTATTTTCACATCACCGGCAGGAGTGTTGTAAAAAAGAATGTCGCTATATTGGGGAGTGTCTTTACTCATTTAAATTTGAAGTCAAAAAATATATTTTGTGATTTTTGTGCCTTTTGTGGTTAAAAAAACAGATCTTTTCCATGCCTTTTGTGGCACCTTTTTCGTGTCCTTTACCCGGGGGTCAGCATCACAAACGAGCGAGTTTGTTGGCGGCAGACGAAAAACAAATGGCCTTCTTCGGGGTCGAGGCGACGAGCGATTTTTTGAAAATCGGAGACGGTGTGGACAGGAGAACGGTCGATTTCTTCAATCACATCGCCCGGACGCAACAACTGTGCGCCACCTGCAACAGTGGGCGGTTTGACCACTAGCACGCCTCGAACAGCATCCGGTATGCCAAACTCTTTACGATGCACCGGTAATAATTCCGCGACTTCCATCCCTTTCAATGGGCCGCTTTCTACTGTTTCTTCCGAATTCCCTTGGGATTCCTGCGTGTCTTGCATGATCGCGCTCAATCCTTTGTCAGGAATCGCGGCAATTGTCACGACGAACTTTTCTTCCTGACCCGCACGCACGACTTTCACGTTCATATCCTCTCCCACTGATTTTGCCAGTACCTGCCCCCTCAACTGGCGCATATTCCGGATATTTTTCCCTTCCACCTCGACCACAACATCGCCTGCCTCAATCCCTGCATGCTGTGCGGGAGAGCCCGGCATCACCCCCGCAATGACCACTCCCCCGTCCCCCTTATATTTTAACTCCGCCGCCAGTTGTGAAGTCAGGGGTGTCATCTCCACTCCCAGATATCCCCGTTCGATATGCCCATCCTGGATCAAACGACGCATGACTTCTTCTGCCAGATTTGACGGGATAGCAAATCCAATCCCCTGGTACCCACCGGATCCGGAAAAAATATGGTTGTTTAATCCAATAATTTCTCCGCGCAGATTCAGCAACGGACCACCGGAATTC
>CAKUMP010000301.1 GCA_934667795.1 uncultured Chthoniobacterales bacterium
TGGCAGTTCCATGTATGGCGTGGAAACCGCCTCTCGCGCGTATTTTAATAAGCCCAGTAAAGCGCTCACACTCGGAGAATCTGCGATGCTCGCAGGATTAATCCGCTCACCCAATCGTTTCTCACCTTTCAGAAATCCCGAAGGCGCTACACGCGAACGTAATGTGGTCCTCCAGCGGATGGCCCACCTCGGAATGGAATCCCAGGAAAAAGTCGATCAGGTGATCTCCAAAAAAGAAAAAATTGCCAAACCAAAGCCGTCTTATCAGGAAAATTATGTGATGGATGCAGTCGTGCGCGAACTTCATGAAATTTTAGATGACCATCATGCGGATGAAGGCGGGCTGAAAATCTATACGACGATTGATGCAAATTTAACAGAAATCGCCCAGAATGCTTTAAATAAACATCTGACACAGGTGGAATCACGCTCCGGGTACCGGCATCCCACCAAAAAAGCCTATTCCGCAGCGATGCAGGCTGCAGAAGTCGAAACACCTTATCTGCAAGGCGCAGTGGTGATTATCGATAACCGATCAGGCGCAATTCGTACGATCATCGGCGGACGCGATTTTAAACAAAGTAAATATAATCGCGCCCTTCAGTCGCAACGTCCTGTCGGTTCCGCATTCAAGCCTTTTATTTATTTAACAGCTTTTAACAAAGGAATGCTGCCCGGCTATCAGGTTTCGGATGGCCCCATTTCTCAACAGGAGTTTCCCCATTTTCCACGAAATTGGCACCCTGGAAATTCAGACGGAAAATTCCAGGGCTTCCTCCCAGCCTCCCAGGGCTTAATCCGCTCACGTAATACGATGTCTATTCGCGTCGGAGAGTTCGCAAGCCTCGAGTCTATTATCCAACTCGCAGCAACCGTAAACCTTTCCAAAGAAATCCCCCCCACTCCCGCAAGTTACCTCGGGGCTTTCGAGGCATCTCTCCGCGATCTCACTTCCGCCTATACCATTTTCCCCAATAATGGAGAACGAAAACAATCTTATCTGATCGAAAGAATCGATGATAAAAATGGTATCCCCATTTACAGAGCAACACATGGAGCATTTCAATCCATTTCTCCCGATCCCGTCTGGCTCACAAATACTTTACTCACAGAAGTGATGACTTCCGGTACCGGCTCCGCTGCCCGACAATATGGGTTTAAAGGCATCGCCGGGGGAAAAACCGGTACAACCAATGATTACAAAGATGCCTGGTTTCTCGGATTCACCAAGTCCTTGACCTGCGGGGTCTGGGTGGGAATGGATAAACCACAAAAAATCATGGGCAGCGGTTATGCCAGCGCGCTCGCACTCCCCGTCTGGAGCACGATTATGGCACAGGCACCCGCTAACAGATACCCTGCCTCAGAAAAGTTCCTCCCCCCGTCTGCTACACGAAATGTCCTTGTCTGCTCTCACTCAAATCAACTTGCAACGGTCAGTTGCGAACGGGCACGCACATCTTATCCTGTCGCGCTGACAGCTCCCCTTTCCCCTCAATTTACATGCGCTTACCACACCGGCCCCATAAGACACAGAACAGACGCACCAGGCTCAGAAGATTCCTTCCCCGAACGCGCAATCCATTCCATTAAAAAATTCTTCCGCTTCGGCCGCTGATTACCTCTCTTCCGAAAAACCTGCATCAATTTCCCTGGCAAGCTCCACATCTTTTAATGTGAGCTTCCCCTCGCTATGGGTACTTAATACCAGGCGTACTTTATTCCAGCGAATATCAATATCCGGATGATGGTTGGCCCTTTCTGCTGATTCCGCAACCCTGTTTACAAATTGCACTGCCGGTGGAAATCCATCGAATTCATAAACCCGTTCAATTTCTTCTCCATTTCGTTTCCATTCAGGGATTGTTTCCAAGGCCTGACCGACTTGATCTTTCATACTCATCTTAAAGTTTCCCTTCTTTATGGTTTTTTACCGCCTTCACTCACTCTCTCATCCATTCCACTCTATATATTATAACACGATAGTGATATAATTCAGAAAAATTTCATTATTTCGCTTGCATTTACACCTGAAATTTCGTTCTATTTCACTTCTTCTCGCTCGGGTGGTGAAATGGCAGACACGTACGCTTGAGGGGCGTATGCCGCAAGGCGTGGGGGTTCAAGTCCCCCCCCGAGCACCACTTTTTTTCTAATTAGTAATTACCAATTACTAATTTTTTGCCTCCCTCTCTTCACCCTCCATAAAAAGCAAAAATAATTATTGGTGTCCATTCGTGTTGATTCGTGGTTCCCTTTGTGTGAGCCCTATCTCAAAAAGCGTCCTATCTCCCTGCTCTTTGCCTTATCTTCCCTAAAAATTTAACAAATCTGTCAATCTGCGGATAAATTCTTCTTTATGATTTCGCACTTCGTGTGCGCTTTAAACCCGTAGCAGGAGCATTATTTTCTTCTCCGAAAAAATGCCAGGGCTGCAACGGAGAGCAGGACACTTACCCCCGGTTCTGGAATACCGGTAATGGTAAGCGTTCCTGTGCTGTAATCAAATACCCCTTTATAACTAGATGCTGTAAAATAAATATCCTCAAATGTACCCGACGCGGTATTGTCAAAGTCGAACAGTTGAAAAGAATCATTTATCTGAGGAAGAAATGGACCGATAAACCCTATTTGTAATCTGCCACCAAATGCCAATAATCCGTCAACACGGAGCACATCATATTCTATTCCCTGCGCATAACCACCGAGTTCTAAAATAACTGTCGCAGTAGATTCCAGGGTCAGATTATTTTCGAAAATTATTTTCCCGGCAGATTGTCCAGGGGACAATACCCCCTTAATGACCGTTGCCCCCGCGATACGTCCCTTTCCTGCCAGAATCCCAGCAACCTCGACCTCGACATTGCCAGTTCCCAGCACAGAATGAGTGCCGACATCAGAAATAATAAGCGTCCCACCGGAAATCAATGTACCGCCATTATAGGAATTATTTGTCCCCATCAAGATCGTCACACCATTTTCGACAAGGACATTTGTTATTCCGGTAATAGCAATCGTATTGCCGGCCGCAGAACCATCACTGGTAAAACAATACCCCATACTGTTATGATTAAAAACCAGGGTCCCTGTTCCGCCATTGCTATTCCCATGAATCTGTGCCGCATGAATCGTTCCCACGCTTCCTGCACTTTCACCGGAAGCCGCACCGATATTTAATACCCCCTGTCCGCCATCTGTCAGCAAAACCTGCCCCATCCCCTCATCTACCGTTAGTTTCCCTCCTTCAGATAAAGTCAGCCAACCAACTCCATCATCGGATACCTCTATTTCTGAAACTTCCAGATGACTATTGGCTCCTTGAATC
>CAKUMP010000302.1 GCA_934667795.1 uncultured Chthoniobacterales bacterium
CCGGAAATAACCCCGGAATAGGTGGTGTTACCGGTCTGGGAAAAACGGATGATCGCGGTGTCGTTGGTGCTCAGGTTCAAGTCTTGGGCATTGCCTCCCTGGTATTTTAACTCCAGAATCAGATTCC
This sequence comes from uncultured Chthoniobacterales bacterium, assembly GCA_934667795.1. Taxonomy (GTDB): domain Bacteria; phylum Verrucomicrobiota; class Verrucomicrobiia; order Chthoniobacterales; family CAKUMP01; genus CAKUMP01. The sequence goes on from CAKUMP010000302.1 coordinate 128, forward strand.
CGGTGCTGTTGACATGTTCTACAAATTGTAAGGTGCCTGAACCTGTAATACGACTATTCATTGTCAGCGTGCGATTGAGGGTAGAGCCGGGAGTCGTTTCGTTAATGCGCACATAGGCGGTGACACTATTTTGCAGCCAGGAATAACTGCCTCCTGTAACCGTGACATCTGAACGTAAAGATAAAGTAGATGAAGATGTTTTCTGCACTGCTCCTGCTCCAAGAGCAGCGCTATGTCCGGCAATCAACTCGCCAGTCCCCCCAAAACTCAGAAAGGTGGCTGCATTACTGCCATTGATGGTCACCACGTTGCCGGAAGTAATTTGCATCTGCCGTTGATTACCCGTGTAAGTGCCGGAGGTATTGATGTTTCCATTGAAGGTAATGGGGGCACCTGTTCCAATTTGAAAAGTTACGGGTGTATTATCTGATGCGTGCGAGAAATCGATATTGGACTGAATGGTAATGGGAGTGACACTTTCGAAAGAGGTGTTCCAACGAATAACGGAGGTACTGCTAACCCCCTGCAAATATAAAGTCCCGCCCTCAATCGTCACCGAGCGATTGTCGGAAGTTGCAAAATTCAAGTCTTGTGCAGGTGCTGTCGTATCCACATTTATCACAATTTCTTCATCCGGGAGGGAGCCATTCAGAAAACGTGTTTGCTTGCCAGTGGTGGGAACTCCGTCACTCCAGTTGTCAGGGTCACTCCAATTGTTGTTTGAAGGATCACTGCCGTGATTCCAGGTAGTCTGTGCCACCAGGGGTGTCATGGACAATATAAACATGAAGCCTGTCGCTTTCATGATGTCGAGGGGGGTGTCGGCTTTCATAAATACAAATGTGTGGTTAATTAATACTGTAAATACCATTAGATACCAAATTAGGTTGTAATGGCAAGTTTTTTTGAATATGGGTATTTGTTATAAAAAAAGAGACCTGATGATCTGGTCTGTGTGAACATTAGAGAGTTTATGAAAAAAATTATTCCTTCCCTTATTTTTTTGTCGATGGCATGTCCACAGTTTTTATCTGCTGAAACTCTGTCTCATCCACCGTTACATCAGCCGGTTTTTTCTGATGAAAAGCAATTGCCTGAGACGGGGTGTTATTTTGTGGATACGAAAGCCGGAGATGATGCCGGTCCCGGAACGAAGGAAGCACCCTGGAAGACGATTCAGGCGAGTCTTCTCAAACTCAAGGCGGGAGATACGCTGGTGTTACGGGAAGGTATTTATTTTGAAAATGTTTATTGTTCGATTGTGGGGACGCCGGATAAACCGATTACGATTCGGGGGTATCCCGGGGAGACTGCGGTGCTGGATGGTGGGTTGGCGGAATTTCAAAATGATCCGGCAAATGCATGGGTGCCGGGCGATGCTCCGGGGGAATTTGTTTCCAGTAAAAATTACCGGAACATTCGGGATGTGCTGGGGATATTTGGTGATTCAAATGTCGGACTGCAGACATACTGGCATAAGGAATATTTGCTGACAGAAAGTGAAATCACTGCTGCAGGAAATTCCAAGCCGTTTTATTGCGGCCCGGGCCTTTATTACGATAAAACGACCGGGAAAATCCACGTACGGCTGGCGCATACGCATCAGAAGCGAGAAGGGTTTGTCAATTATGCGGGGGAAACCGATCCGCGGAAACTGCCATTGGTGATTGCTCCTTTTCGGTCGGTTGCGTTGTATATAGACCAGGCAATGCATCTGCGATTGCAGGATCTTGTGATCCGCGGTGGGGGATATAATACCGTTGTGATGCAATTTGCGGTGGATGTGGAACTCGACTATGTCACGATTTACGGGGGATCTTATTCCCTGCGTGCAAAAAACAGTGGACCGGTTGCGATGCGCAATTCCGCATTGGTCGGACAAATTCCGCCTTGGGGATATTGGAGCGATAATGCGCTGCATACCTACGATGGGACGTATTATGACCCATGGACTCAGCCGGAGGAACCACGGGATGCACGCAATGTTGCGCGCCTGCCCACCCATGCCCTGCTGATATTGGAAGGTGCGGAAGAATGGGATGTTTTCGCGTTTCCCTTTAATAATCACTGGACGATCGAACAGTGCGAATTCATGGATTCGCACGATGGACTTTATTTCAACGGGCGAAATATGGAGTTGCACCATTGCTTGCTGACACGCATTCAGGATGATGGTTTTTATATCAGTAACCCGGTGCCACTGAAAATCAATGAAGAGGTACATTTGTATCGAAATTACATTGCCGGGACGATGACTCCCTTTGGGGCACATTTGCGCAGTGTTTCCGATGGGAAAATTTACGCCTATGGAAATATTGTGGACATGCGTTACCTGACACAAATGCGCCGACCTACGGAAGAAAACCCGGAAGGGCATTTTACTTCCGGAGCATTTTTCCTGGCACACGGTCGGGGAACTCCACGAGGGATGGAAAATATCGGCTTTTATTACAATACACTGATTCTGTCCGGACGACAATTTGTGGGAGGAGCTTACGGGCGTACTCATCCGGAAAGTGTACGCGAAATATTCAATAATTTATTTGTTTACGTAGAAAAACCACCTTCCCTGCGTCATATTAATAACGCATTGGATGGGCGTGCGGATATGGATGCAAACTTACAATGGTCTGTCAAAACTCCGCCCGAAAATCCGGAAGAATGGATGGAAAAAATACGGACATCCGGAGCGTCCCTCGGAAATGTGGAGAAATGGGAAGGGTTGCCTTGGGCAAAAAGATCGCAGTATGGAGATCCAAAATTCCGCAAATGGGATGCAGACAAACTGACGGGCTATGATTTGCGCCTCTCTCCGGATAGTCCGGCGCGCACGTTGGCGATCGATTTTCCTGATAAAGAACTTCTGCGCGACAACGTAGCAGGTCCGGCCGCAGGCGCTCTGCAAGGAGAGGAACAATTAAAGGTAGGAATTAACCGCAGAGTAATCGCGGGAGAGCTGTGATTGATTTTTATCGAGTTTTTTGAAGCGTATTTTATGAAAACAAAACAGATCCAGGACCGGTTTGTCCCTTCCGTTGCAGGAATCGATCTTGAACATGCATTGAATTATGTTTCTGCCGACGGGCTTCCATTGGAATGGTTTTATTCCAGCTTTACATATCCGCGTACATTTTACCAGGCGGGGTCACGTCCGGAACTAGAACGTTTTT
>CAKUMP010000303.1 GCA_934667795.1 uncultured Chthoniobacterales bacterium
CGGTTGGAGAGTATCCAATTATCGAACGACGAGATAGCCAGGTATTCTCGGCATCTCATTATGCCGGAAATCACACTGGAGGGACAGAAACGCCTGAAAGCGGCGAAGGTTCTCTGTATCGGGACAGGAGGACTGGGAAGCCCTACCATTCTTTATCTGGCAGCTGCCGGAATCGGAAGAATTGGCCTGATTGATTACGATGTCGTGGACTATTCTAACCTGCAACGCCAGATTTTACACACCACGAAAGATATCGGGCGAAAGAAATTGAATTCCGCTCGGGATAAAATCCGGGATCTGAACCCGAATGTGCAGGTGGATTTGCATCAGGCTCTCTTCACAAGTGAAAATGCACGGGAAATTGCAGAAAAATACGATGTGATTATCGATGGGACAGACAATTTTCCGACGCGCTATTTATCGAATGATGTTTGTTATTTCCTGAAGAAACCCAACATTTATGGATCGATTTTCCGGTTTGATGGTCAATCGACCGTATTTGCCTCGCATTTGGGTGGGCCGTGCTACCGTTGTATGTTTCCGGAGCCACCGCCACCGGGGTTGGTACCGACCTGTGCAGAGGGGGGCGTTTTAGGCGTTTTACCAGGAATTATCGGGGTTATCCAGGCTATTGAAGCGGTGAAACTGATTTGTGGAATCGGAGAACCCTTGATTGGACGTTTAATGCATTTTGATGCCTTAAAAATGCAATTCAAGGAGTTTAAATTAAGAAAAGACCCGAAATGTCCTTTATGTGGGCCTAACCAGACGGTGACGGACCTGGTAGATTACGAAGAATTCTGCGGCATTCCACAGGCGCGCAAACGGGATGAAGAACTGGGTCAGCTCCCTAGTATTACCCCTGTGGAACTGAAAAAACGGCTGGATGCGAAAGAATCATTTATGCTCGTGGATATACGCGAACGCTACGAACATGATATTTGTCATTTAGAAGATTCGGTCTTGATTCCGCCCTCGGAGTTTAATGCGCGGATAAGCGAACTGGATTCTGCGGATGATATTGTCCTGATTTGTAAAAACGGGGGACGTAGTGGTGCAGCGTTGAAAACGTTGCGAGATGCCGGGTTTACAAAAGTCGTCAATGTGGCGGGTGGGTTTGACGCCTGGGCGGTCGATGTGGACCCGGATTTCCCGAAATATTAATCTCAGGATCAAGCAATAACAGAAATTTCTCATCCATTAGAAACCAGGAAAGATATGAAGAAGCCAGCATTGAAAGAAGCCGTGGCAGGAGTTTTGGGCAAGGTGATCAGTGGAACCTATGTGACCACAGTGAATGCGGATGGGAAGCCAATGGGGATGTTGACTACGTTTATCGAGCAGGCGGGGTTTGAGCCGCCGGTGATTACCATAGCGGTGGGAAAAACACGCCCGATTCTGCAGTATCTGGAAGCAGGGAACCTCTTTGGCGTCAATATCCTGGGGAAAAGCAACCAGGAGTTGTTGAAATCTTTTGTACGGCATGATCTTGGGGATGCGTTTGCGCGGCACGAATTGATGCAGAATGAGAATGGGGTGCCACAGTTTAAAGAAGCCTGGGGATTTCTGTTGTGCCGTGCGGGAGAACGTCTGACCACAAAAGATCACGTGGTGATTCTGGGAGAAATTATTGGGGGAGAACTGCATAAGTCTGCAGAAGAACCCATGGTGCGGGTACGGTCTAACGGATTCAGTTATTAATGAACCTGGGCGGAGGAAATTTATTTTCCGGTCCATTTTTAATCAGTTGGAAAAGAGGAGAAGGAAGAAATGAGTGTATTACAAGTGGGCGATCTTGCCCCTGATTTTGAGGCGCCGGTAGCAGGAGGAGATTACCAGACAGGACAAAAATTAAAATTGTCGGATCTCCTGGGAGAGGTCGTTGTTCTGTATTTTTATCCAAAAGATGACACCCCGGGGTGTACCACCCAGGCTTGTGATATCCGGGACCACTATGATGCGGTTTCCAAACGCTGCAAAATATTCGGGATCAGTGTGGATTCCATCGCAAAACATGAAAAGTTTCTCGCCAAGTATGCATTGCCATTTCCGTTATGGAGCGATGAAGATCAGCAAATCGTGGAAAAATATGACGTCTGGGTAGAAAAATCCATGTACGGGAAAAAATATTTCGGAGTAGAACGAAGCACATTTGTTGTTGGAAGAGATGGAAAACTCGCAGCCATCATCCGGAAAGTGAAGCCTGCAGAGCATGTGAAATGGCTGGAAGAAAACCTGCCAGAGTAAATAGAAAAAATGTGAATAACTTGTGAATAGTGTGTAACAACTACGGGACAGGATGCGGGTTTTGGGGGAGATATTGGGAGGGGAAGAAGGTAGAAAATGTTGTAAGTCATTGTAAAAGCGAGTGGGTATGACGTTAACAGAAATCCAGAATGCGTTAGTCAAGATTGGCATGCGTCCAACCAAGAGTTTGGGTCAGAATTTTTTATTTGATCAGAACCTGACGAAATGGATTGTGGAGCAGGCAGGGGTAGGGGAAGGAGACCGGGTTTTGGAGATTGGACCGGGGTTGGGGGCATTGACGGAAGTCATGGTGGAAATGGGGGTGGATTTGCGGGTGGTGGAGAAAGATGGAAGGCTTGCGGAATTTTTAAAAAAACGGTTTGACGGGAAGCGCGTGGAAGTGTTCCATCAGGATGCTTTGGAAGTGGACATTCGGGACCTGTTCTGCTGGGGAGGATGTACCCTGATAGGGAATCTGCCTTATTATGTCACAAGCCCGTTATTGCATCTTTTTTTTAGTGAGGCATCGCCCGTAGATCAAGCAGTGATCATGGTTCAGAGAGAACTCGCCGCAAAATTGGGTGCGAGTGTAGGCGACCAGGATTATGGTGGACTAAGTCTGATTGTGGGGCGGTTGTGGGAAGTGGAATATCTGCGAACAGTAGGGGGCCAGGTCTTTTATCCAGAGCCAAAAGTCGCCAGTGGAATCATTCGATTGACACGCCGCCGGTCGGGAGAATTGCCCCTGTGTCATGGGAAATATTTTGAATATTACGTGAAGCGTGGATTTTCGCAGCGGCGGAAGCAGTTACGGAAGTTGTTGGTAGAGGGGGGCGTGGATCGGGAGCTGTGGTCAGGGTATATGGAAAAGCTGGGGAAAAAGGAGGGCGTGCGGGCAGAGGAATTGAGTTTGCTGGAATGGGTGGAATTGACAAATTTGCTCCACCCATTAGGCGACGCAGGGGCTGGCCAGAGCGCAGATGAGCGGTTTGTGATTGTGAATGAACGGGATGAGGTCATTGGCGAAGAAACGCGAGAACAAACAC
>CAKUMP010000304.1 GCA_934667795.1 uncultured Chthoniobacterales bacterium
TTTTGGAAAGCTCCGACCATTGTTCCATGATGTCACGATAAAGAGAACGCGAGGGACTTTTCTCATCCACAGTCGAATGGTAACGAGAAAAAGTGATGTCCGCCACTCCGGCAACAAAACGTGGATGCGGAGGGTAACGCATAGACGGAGGACCGGAATGATAACTGTAAAGAAGCTGCCCAAGATACAAATTCGGAAATTCATCCTCCAGTTGCTTGAACATTTCATTAGCCAGATAAACCGGCTCGTTGGTCCGATCCACAAGCCCGCTCATAGCATCGACCTGTCCTTCATTAATCCCCAATGTCGCCGGAGTCACTGAAAATCCACCACCATCACCAGGGCCAACGCTTAATGCAACCTTCTTGTCCTTGGGCCATTTGTTATTTTCGAAGGTATCTCTGACATAACGAACCAGAATATCAATCAACGCCGGATTCGACGTTTCAAATTGTTTTTTCCGGCGTCCAAATGTTCCGTCGGGGTTTTGAATCCATGCCTGAAGTTCCGGATTTTCATCAAATTCTTCCGAATACCGTCGCATAATAATCGGCCAGGCATGAGCACCGTGCAGGGAAAGTGCTTCATCCCCTTTTTCTGCCCTGTCCTGATCATCATCCAGCCGCATGCGACGTTTCCAGGTTTCCAGTTCATTCTTTTGCTCTTTATCAAAATACCGGCTCTGACTGAAGCCCAGAGTCGCAAACGCAAAATCCGGATGTTCTTCCACATCAACCGGAGCAATCACAACATCCTGCGTTTCAGGAATCCTTTCTCCAAGCGTCCCGGGCATTACCCAGGCGCATCCCTGTCGCTCCAGCAATTCATACACGCCATTCAAAACGCCTTTCGATGACACACCGGAAATCAATACCCGACCACCTTCCGACTTCAAATGAAACCCACCATTAGAAACAGGATTCTCCGGCTTTGCAACCGTCACTCCGCTTGATTCCGCCAGCTTGCCCAGCACCACGGCAGGAGGTTCGATTTTATCATCCTCCTTGACCTTCTTCAACGGAAGCTCCACAGCACTCATTTTGGAAAAATGATAATTCAATTCATCTACCGCCAGTTTCAATCTCGCATCTCCCTCCCCTTCAACAGCATCCACATAAATCGTCCCAAGTGCCTTCCCTTGTTTGATTAACTCTATCCCCTCCTCGGCCGCCTGAGCATACGAATTCACAGAAAAAATAATGAAACAACTCACAAGCCAGACAACCATTCGTTTTAGATAGATATATTTCATGATTTAATATAAAATGAGAGGTTAACCCTATGTGTTTTAAAAAAAACTGGGGGCATATTTTTCCCATGGAATAATAAGTTTTTTAACTAATCCGATTCGCTTCCCTGCCGTGAAGCTTCATCAATTTTCTTTCCGGTTTCCATTGCCACCACCTCCGCAGGCACCAAGGCTTCAGATGGCTGGCGTGCCAAAAATGGTGGGACGGTCAATAATTGCTTTTGCCCCCGAATTTGCTCAAATTTCCACCAGTCGCCCGATTGTGATTCCGGCACCGGCACTGAAAAGAATTCTCCATCTTTCGTATCCTTGAAATTAAGGACGATTTCCCCCATGGGATTCACTATCCTCCCAATCGCTTTTTGAGAATACCCACCGATCACCCGGGTTCCATCAGGAACGTAAAAATAATAATCTCCAATTGCGGGCGTCGTAAGCAGAATGTTATTTTCCGGCGAACTCGGAACAACGACGCGCTGCCCCAATGGCCAGTGAATAATCGTTCCACCGCCACTGCCGTCTCCGAAAATCAAACGATGTAACCCCTTATACGGAGTCTTCAGTTTTATCTTGTACAGCGTTTTGTCTGCTTTCACCGTCGCTTCATCCATGGTTTCATCCAACACCGCATGATTTTCCGAAAAAAGCTGTACCCGCACCGGACCACGATCTGGCCATTGATTCCCGCCGGAAACTTCAAACTCAAACGTCGTACCCTCTTTGTTCGAGTAAAGGTATAGGGTGTTATCTCCGCGAGTCATGATCTTTCCACGCCATTCGCCTGTGATTTGTTCCTCCTCCGTGATGCCCTGTCGCCCTTCATATGGCACCAGATTTCTGGAAAACGACTGTGGCTCGAAATCAGTAATCACATTGTTCGCAATCCCTTTCTTCAGCATCTCCCGTACATCCTTTTGCGTAAGAGCTATCGGCATGGCATCTTCCGATGGCTCCCAAAGCTTCTCTGCTACCGCCCGCTCATCTTTCATCTTCCGATCCCAGTTTACCAACGAATAAACCATGTTGTTCACGGACGCCATCACATTACCTGACAATCGCAGGCGCCAGGAAAAATACGCGATGTCCTCATACGCCTTGCGTGCCTCCTCAGCACCTTTGGTTTGCAGGTAAACCCGATACAATTCCAGATAACGCATGTACGGAATATAGCTCTCAAGCCGTTTTTCCACCCCGAACAAATAATCCGTATTCGCTCCCTTTTGCTTTGCCGCTTCCTCGACAACTCCAAGAGCCTTGTCGATCTGACGATACATCCGCCCGATCAGATCTTCCGAAAACAAGGGATTCCCCGACTTTAAAAGATATTTCTCGTAAAATTCACGCATCGCCCCACTCGCAGGGCCAAAGGAAAGATCATAAAATTCCTGCAGAATCGCATCTTTTTGTTCCGCTTCCTTCACATCCCAGGTCAGACGTGCAATCAAATAATTTCCGATCCCATGCGGTGCCCATGCACTTCCCGACGATCCCCTCCAATAACGCGCTCCGTCTCCATACCATTCCGGCAAATTTTGAACAATCGAATCAATATCCGCTGCGCCTCCCTGCCCAGGCAAATCATGGTAATAAACCCAGATCGTAAATACCGGCTGCGTCACTCCCACCGTCGCCCCCATTTTACTCCAGCCTTGAAGAAGTTCCTTCATGTCATACCCTCCCTTACGGGCGTACGTGCTCACTGTCACGATTACTTTGTCATGCACCTTGATCGTTGGCGGTGCTGTATGAGAATTATAGGCCAGCATCCCGACACGCGTTCCCGGAAATTCTTCCTGAATCGCTTCGGCCACATAGTTTGAAATTGTCACCGCCTGGTTCGAGACACTTCCCAGCGGAGATTTCTCCGGCCACCCACCCCCATCCGATGGGTCCATCGCCACAGAATCGATCGTCTTCCCTTTTGCCTGACGATCTCTCAAGTTTTTCAATGCATACTCGGCGGCAATTTTCAAGGCGGCTTCTTCATGTGCAATTAACTTGGTTGACCCCGGATTCACCGCTTCAGGATGCTGCTCA
>CAKUMP010000305.1 GCA_934667795.1 uncultured Chthoniobacterales bacterium
GCCCAGATTTCCGCCCGCCAGGCACTTTAACCCCGCATTTGTAAACATCGATGCAATCAAGCCGGTCGTCGTCGTTTTTCCATTTGTCCCGGTGACGGCAACCACTGGACATTCACAATATAAATAAGCAAGTTCGAGTTCTCCAATAACAGGAATCCTCTGCTTCTTCACATTCTTTACTAATGGCGCATGCGGATCAATCCCCGGAGAAAGAACTGCTAACGCCACTTCCCCAACAAACTTTTCTGCCGCATCGCCACAAATAATTTCCACACACCCACCAGCACCTTCCGCTCCCTCCATCGCAATGCAACTCACCACATCCGAACGCGTCGCCGCATCCGTGGCAGTGTCTAAAAGAATCACCCGTATCCCCAGTCGTTGCGCCAGCAACAAGCGGGCAGCAGCAACACCGCTGCTCCCTGCTCCCAGTACCAGAACTACTTCATTCTCTTTAATATTTTGTCGCATGAAAATTATTTAACGCAGCTTAAGTGTTGCTAATCCCATCAAGGCAAACATAATTCCGAGTATCCAGAACCGCACGATCACCGTGTTTTCCTTCCACCCTTTCAATTCAAAATGGTGATGGATGGGAGACATGGCAAATACCCGTTTCCCGGTCATTTTAAAAACAAAAACCTGAATAATGACAGATAAGGCTTCCATCACAAAGACGCCCCCGACCACCAGCAGTAACAATTCCTGTTTGCAGCAAATGGCGACCGCGCCGATCATTCCGCCGATTGCCAGGGAACCGGTATCGCCCATAAAGACTTTCGCCGGGTGACAATTGTACCAGAGGAAGCCTAAGGTTGCACCCGCGAGAGCCATACAAACGACCGTTAATTCTGCCGAATACGTGATATAGGGGATTTGCAGATATGTGGCGGTTTTTATATTTCCCGCGAGATAAGCCAGGATTCCATACGAAAACGCCACGGTCGCGGAGCATCCTGCAGCCAATCCATCCAGTCCATCCGTTAAATTTACCGCATTAGAAGATCCTACAATCACTGCGGCATAAAAAAGAAAGGTAAATATCCCCAGGTTTTGAATTAAAGGGTCTTTAAAAAACGGAACATAAAAGGCCTGTGCCTGGCCTGATAGCTCCGGGGTTTTCAGAAAATAAAAAGTAATCACCCCGGCCACCGTAAACTGTATCAACAATTTTATTTTTCCACTGATTCCTGCGGATAACTGTTTACTGACCTTTAAATAATCATCCAGGAATCCCAGCCCCGCCAGCACCAGTGCTGTAAACAAAACCACCCAGACAAACGGATTTTCCGGCTTGGCCCAACACAAGGAACTGATCACCACCGCACCAATCAATAACACCCCGCCCATCGTAGGCGTTCCTGCTTTTCCTCCATGTAAAATTGCCAGACGGTTCACCTCTTCTTTCGTTCGGATCGGCTGTCCAAACTTAAGCGATAGTAATTTGCGAATCACCAGATTTCCAAAAATCAGACAAACCAGAAATGCCGTGATCCCCGCCATGACGGCACGGAATGTCAAATACTGAAAAACATTCAGTGCTCCAAAATATTCAGATAATTTGCTTAAATAATAGAACATGGTCGTGTGTTACTGGGACTGTCTCGAAAAAGTTTTTGTGTCGGTAAAATTTGTTAAGGATTGCCAGACTATTTCCATACGTTCTGAGCGGCTTCCTTTGCATAAGATCAAATCGTCCGGGGTTGCGAACTTCATTAATTCCGAAGCCGCCTCGTGCGGGGATGCGACCCAGATAACTTCTGTATGTCCTTTTTGTTTTGCGGCGTCTGCAATCATTTTCGCTTTTTCTCCCACCGCGATCAGAATCGAAACTCTTTTGTTGGCAACCGCCTCTCCGACCTGGGTGTGTCCCTTTAAAGATTCTGTTCCTAATTCCCCCATTCCTCCCAGAACCGCTATATAACGTCCTTTGATGGAAATTCCTGTCATCGCATCTAACGCTGCCAGCATGGAATCCGGGTTCGCATTATAAGTATCGTCCAGAATACAAAGCCCTTCAACCTCGCGTTGCTGCATGCGTCCTGGCGTTAACTCCAGTTGTTCCAGATTTTTTGCAATTTCCTGAAGAGGGACGCCCAAAATATGTGCGACCGCACTGGCCAGCAACGCATTTCGCGCCATGTGCGTTCCAGAAACCGGCAGAAAAAACGATACTTTTTCATGGTCCTGCAAAAGAACCACTTTGCTTCCTTCAGCAGTTACCTCTGCAATTTCACCATGAAAATCGCCTTCCCCCATCCCGACCGTACATACTCGCGCTTTCACCGATTCGCAGAGGATTTCTTTATAAGGAACGTCTGCCGGGATAACTGCCACACCGTTCTCATCCAGATTGCGTAATAAGTCCCCTTTTTCGCGGGCAATATTTTCCTGCGTTTTCAAAAATTCAATATGTGCCATCCCCACATGCGTAATCACGCCCACTTCCGGGCAGGCAATTTTCGCCAATGGCGCAATTTCTCCACGATGATTCATTCCAATCTCGAAAATCCCGAGATCATGTTCCGCATCTGCCGATAAAATACTTAAAGGCAAGCCAATATGGTTATTTAAATTCCCCTGGGTTTTGATGACCTTAAATTGCTTGTCCACAGCGGATGCAATCATGTCTTTCGTACTGGTTTTCCCATTACTTCCGGTCACACAAACGACTTTTCCGCCCCAGAATTTCCGGTATGCTGCGGCCAGATCCTGCAATGCGCTCAATACATCTTCCACCCATAACACCGCTACTTCCGGAGGTAACTGCACGCCATCCAAAGCATTTTTCCGTGACACCACCACTCCGCCCACCCCTTTATTTACCGCCTGTTCCACATAATCGTGTCCATCAAAATTTTCTCCACTTAACGCAAAGAAAAGACTTCTCGCATGCATAGGCTTCCGGCTGTCTGTCACCACTTCAGAAATCAAGGCAGCCGAACTGCCCTGTCCTTTCTGTGCGGACATCCACTCCTGAATTTTTTCTATGCGTATGGGAATCATTAAATTTTAAATTTTCAAAAATTAGTTTTCGACAACTTTCTCACGTATTGCAGAGGCAGCGACTTCCACATCATCAAAAGGAAACTTCTGTCCTTCGATTTCCTGGTACGTTTCATGTCCTTTACCTGCAATCAAAATAATATCTTTTTCGTTTGCCATATTGACGGCATAATCGATTGCTTCTTTACGGTCCGGGATACATTCATAAGAAGCGCGTACAAATCCTTTTTTAGTATCATTAAAGATTTGTTCCTGGT
>CAKUMP010000306.1 GCA_934667795.1 uncultured Chthoniobacterales bacterium
GGGCAATACCATGTCCCATAAAACCAGCGCCGACGATAAAAATGGATTGGAGTTTCATAATTTACAGGGTGGGAGATTGAATAAAGATACAAAGAAGCTGCACGGGTTTGTCATGAAGCGCTTGAAGAGAATGGGTGTGGGTTGGGTCAAAATAAAGGGAGTCGCCTTTATTAAGAATAAATTCTTCTGCCCCCAGTTTCATGCGAGTGGCTCCGGACAAAATATGCAGAAACTCCTGTCCGTCATGTTCAAATTTGCCTTCCCGGTCACCGGGGTTAATGGTTAAAATAAACGGATCTACCTGCCGGCCAGGGAAATCCAGCGCAATCGCCTCATACGAATACCCCAGTTGGGAACCATCCCGAACAATTACCGGACCCTTGCTTTTACGCGTAATCACATAAGAAGGAGAATCATGCGGCTCCGTAAAAAATTCAGTCAATCGAACCCCCATCGCATCCGCTAACGATAAAAGAGTAGAAATCGGCGAAGAAAGCTGACCGTTTTCAATTTTAGACAAAGTCGATTTGCTGATCCCCGCTGTCTTCGCAACGGTTTCCAGCGTTTTTCCACGAGATTTCCGGATTTTTCGGATCATCGCGCCGATCGTTTGTTCATCCATGAGAAACAAAAGTATCGTTAGAGGAAACTTCTTGCAAGAAAAATTTCAGAGAACTGCTGCCGTTCTCGCTTCTTCCGGAAACATACGTTTCACGCAAAATGACCTTTGTGTGAAGCTCAACGTTTTTTTCTGCTGAAGAGTACGCCGCTGAGTCCCAGCAGCATCAAGACGCCTCCAGAGGGTTCCGGAACGCTGGTATAGAAATTATCAACTCCTGTAATCCCACGGTTCTGAGATTGCCCATTAATTCCAAATGCGGAATAAATCACACCATTCGCATGGAGATCATTCATTAATAAATTGTTTCTCGTGACACTCTCCAGTAATCCGGTTACGGCACCGGTGGTATTGTTGAGGGAATAAATGGACCCCAGCGCATCAAACCGGGTGCCATCCCATTCAAAATCCAGTTGTAATCGATACCAGCTTCCGGGGGTTAGTGTCATGTAATCCGAGTAAGCAATATTGGCACTGGTAATATTCTGTGCTTGTAAGACTCCCACGCGAATCGTGTTGTTACCAGTCGTCCCATCATTGTGAACGACCGCCACTAAATGATGCATGCCAGGAGTTTCGGTCCCTCCGGAAAGGGTGAAGGAATAATTTGAAGTGGAAACGGCTCCCACCAGTAAGGAGTATCCCAGGTTAACGGTTTCCTGTTGCCATTGAAAATCAATATAGGCAGTAAATGGAGCTTCTACCGAGGCACTTTGCTGATGAATCATCCAACCCGGAGTGGAGGTATTCACTCCTTTGAGGGAATCTGTTCCTCCAATTCCGGTTCCTGGATGAATGGCCCAAAAGGAAGCATTACCGCCGGTCTTCGCAAAATCATCCAGTTGTCCTGTGGAATTAAAATTGTAGCTACCCCCTTGTGCTTCCTGCATGCTCCAACTTCCAGCGATTGCCAGGCACCCAATTACAGACCGCACAATGTAAGCCTTCATCATTCTTTAATTTTAAGTTTTTTTTCCTTTTCAGGTCAAGATATTTCCCTGTCGAAGCTGGCGGTGCGGCTGGCTGGATTTTTGATGTTTCGATTTTTTCTGCCGCATTATTAAATTGAAAATGTGAAGGTTATGCATTATGTAAAAATGAATACTGAATTCCCCCTTATGATACGAAAGGATAAAAAATGAGACTGCAAAACGTTCTATGGTCCGTATTTCTCCTGCCCTGCCTTGCTTTGGCACAAGAAACAAAATATCCTCAGGCAAAAGTAAATTTTCAGGACTTCAAAACGCTTGTGGCAGAAGTAGAAAAGCATCGGGAAAGCCGTTTAATTGATTTTGACACCTTTCTGAAAATGAGTCAGGAACCCGAAGTGATTATTCTGGATTCTCGTTCGGCATTTCGCTTTGAACGGATTCATATTAAGGGGGCAAAACATTTAGCTTTTACAGATTTTACACAAAAGAATCTGGCAGAGGTGATTCCTTCGTTTGATACAAAAATTCTTATCTATTGTAATAATAATTTTGAAGGGAATCAGATCGATTTTGAATCAAAAATAGCAACACCTAATTCTATTTTTAATCGGGCTGTGAGCAGTCAATTAGCTGTCCAGGAAAGACCCATCATGATGGCATTGAATGTTCCCACTTACGTTAATTTATATGGGTATGGATATCGTAATGTGTATGAGTTACATGAATTGGTGAATGTAAACGATCCACGCGTAACGTTTGAAGGAACCATAGTTCCGCAATCGTCCGCATCCTTGCCCATTTTAACGAAATGAAGCTTTAGAACAGCTTAAAATGCTCCCGTACCAACAACGCTTTCGTGGAGCATCAATAAAGTACGTAATGATGGCATTTTATGAAAAAATGGGATGGTTTTTGCCTGGAAAGAGAAAGAAAACAGGAAATTCTGCAGGAAACTGAAAGTGGGTATTGCGTCATGGGGTTATCCCTGTCTATATAGTCAGGGATGAACCGATTTGATTTGACAGGAGAAGTTGCGGTGGTGATTGGGGCCACTGGTGTATTGGGAGGAGCATTGGCGAGAGGGTTAGCGGCAGCAGGAGCTGCGGTGGGGGTGCTGGGGAGAAATCAGGAGCGTGGAGAAGCTTGTGTGAAGTCGATTGTGGACCAACAGGGAGTAGCGGCTTTTTTCACTTGTGATGCATCGAATAAAGAAAGCTTAAAAGCAGCCCATGCAGCCATTCGGGAAAAGTTAGGGGATGTGACGATTCTGGTAAATGCGGCGGGCGGAAATGACCCGAAAGTGACGGTTACCGGCGATATGAAATTTGAAGATATTGCCCAACAGGATTGGGAAGCAAATTTTTCCATGAACGTGGTGGGAGGTGCTTTGCTGCCTTGTCAGGAATTTGGTCCTGCAATGGCAGAACGTAAAAAAGGCAGTATTATTAATATTGCCAGCGTTTCTGCGCATTTACCATTGTCACGCGTGGTGAGTTATTCTTCAGCTAAAGCCGCTGTTTTGAATTTAACCCAGTTTCTGGCACGCGAATGGGCCACAAGTGGCGTGCGGGTCAATTCGATTACTCCAGGATTTTTCCCTGCAGAACAAAACCGTAAATTGCTCTATAATGAAGATGGTTCTCCCACCGCACGTGCCCAGCAGATTCTGGGACATACTCCGATGAATCGTTTCGGTG
>CAKUMP010000307.1 GCA_934667795.1 uncultured Chthoniobacterales bacterium
AGATAGGTTTCTTTTGAGATCTGAGGTGAAACTTCGCAAGTGAGGTTTCCTGCCGCGGGCAGGACAAAATATTTTAGCTCGCTAAGCCAGGATTCCGGTAATCGGTGTTTGGTGTAAAAGCCGCACTCAGTAAGTTGAATCGATAGTTCAGGCTCGAAAAAACAGAGATCGGGTAATGGAAAAAAAACGGGGTTTTCACTTCTCAGATTTTCCACCTTATTTTTGAAATCGTAGCCCATGACGCCCACTTTTTCTATTCCGGCAGAGCCTTCAAACAATTCCGCCCCGGACAATTCACGGCCCCCCGCAAAAAACAAATTCTGGAAGGAGCCCTGTGGATAAGAGAGGTTGTTTCCTTCGAAATACGCCAGAAACTCAAACTTTTGACTTGCCCAGTGAAGGAGCACCGGGACTATTTCATCTTTCTGAAAAGGATAAAAATGGGAGTAGGGCTTCATAATAGAGCAAAAAAAAGAGGAATTCCGCGGAATCCCTCTTTAATGAATGTCGTTTTAATTTTTATTTGGCAGTTACATCCAATATCAAAGAGACGTTGTTGTAGATAAACTGGTCTTTGGCAATGTTAGCAGGATCGGATTCGGTTCCGTAGGAAAGTCCCCAATTTGTTCTGTCGATGTTAAACCCTGCATTGGCTGTCACTGAGTCGTCAGTGATGTTCACAGCAGCAGGGAATTTGATGTTTTTGGTAGTGCCTCTCATCGTCAGATTGCCGCTGATCCAATGGGTAGGATTGGCAGGAGTGAGATCGGTATCCTGTTTTGGCGTGTGTTCCGATGCTCTTTCTTCTTTATCAGCGATGACATCACCAGTATTGAAAGGCTCGACACCTGTGATTTCGAACGTTGCTGTGGGATGTGTGGCTGCATCGAAGAAGTCAGGCGACTGGAGGTGTCCGTACAATTTTCCGTAGTTTTCATCTTCTGCAGGAATGTCTTCAATTTTCAGTCCGACGACGTCAAACGTGAATGTGCCTGCGGCTATCTGCCCTCCCTCAATGGTAATTTCTCCCTGTACCGCAGGAATTTTTCCAAAATGCTCTCCACCCGGTTTATATCCTCTCCAAGAGACGGAGGTGGCGGCGGGATCGATAGAGAGAGTTTTGCCCTCTGCTACGGCTACTTCCTGGGCTTCTGAGGTTTCTACGGTAGTACTTGGACCGCCACAGGCGATAGCAATCATTGCTGTGGCTACAAATAGGCCGAACTGGTTGGTTGGTTTCATTTTAAATTGTGATTTGTTGGATAAGGATTTTTGTATGTATATACACGTAAACTGATTCTGCGGAAAAAGGTTCAGGTCAGCGTTAAAATTTTTAATTTCAGCGGGAATTAGCTATCAAACCAAAACACAGCAATCCATGGCATTGATCATAAAAGTGAGAGGAAAATCTCCGGAAACAGGCGAGAATTGCTGGCTAGCACCCAACGCTACCGTGGTCGGGGACGTGATTATGGGCAAGAACTGTACGGTGTGGTTCAACGCAGTCGTTCGCGGAGATGTGCATGAGATACGGATTGGCGACGATACCAATATTCAGGACGGAGCGGTGATCCATTGTTCCTATCAGCGTGCACCAACTTTTATTGGGAGTCAAGTTTCTATTGCCCACAACGCCATCGTCCACGGCTGCACGATTCATGATCGGGTACTGATCGGTATGGGAGCGATCGTGATGGATGGAGCCGTGATTCATTCTGATTCGGTCATAGCAGCAGGAGCAGTAGTGCTTGCTGGCACTGTCGTAGAGTCCCACACAATCTATGGTGGCATGCCTGCAAAAAAACTCAAGGACCTAGGCCCGGAGATGTTGGAAGTGATTACTAGGACGGCCCGAAATTACCCCATGTATTCCCAGTGGTTTGTCGGCACGGAAGAATGAGACTTGATGAGATTGAATTTTAAAATAAGTCGTCCACATCTTTGTCCGGCTGGCCTTCTTTCCTACTTTTGAGCAGCTGAAATTTTTAAACATGAAATTACTTTTTCAATTTCTCAGCACCTGGAGTAGTCTCCTATTGCTGTTTTGTCTTTTTTTATTATTCAACGTTCTTTTAAGTTCATTTCTACCAAAAGAACATGCGCTGGATCTGATGTTTGCCTACACGGCAGATGAGGCTTACTCCGCTATGGGGCATTTGGATTCAAATCAACGGCACATTTACTCTCTCGGAATCTGGATCCTGGATATGCCCTACATGGTCATTTATTGCATGCTTTTCTCAGGCTTTCTGGTTAAGATCTGGAAAAATAGAAGAACAGCTTTGCTGCCGCTCGCGATTCTTCTCATGGATTTGTTTGAAAATCTGTCCATACTGGCTGTTTTGGGTTCGTATCCGGCTCAGAATCAACTGTTGGCCAATGCTGCATCTTTTTTTACCACTGCCAAATGGATTCTGGTCGGCATTTTACTTTGTGCTTTGATCGCAGGAGTTTTTTCAGTTGTTAGGTTGAGAAGATACGCAGCTCTTGATTCCGCGTAAGACAGAATTTGATTATTCCTTCACCTTTGCTTCCATTTGATCCTTTCTTTTTTGTTGAATATTGACTAGTATTTGGGAACACTGCGGGTCTTCGGCTTCCGGTCAATTCTTATCGCATGAAGGAAGAGTATATAAAATGGTATTCCCCAAACCTGAACAGGGAGATCGAGATGTTGGTTTTCGGTCACGCGGGATATCCGGTTGTACTGTTTCCAACTTCAAAAGGCTCTTTTCATGAAAACCGTGACATGGGGTTGATCGGATCGGTGAGCTGGTTTATCGAAGAGGGATTGGTCCAGATTTTCTGTCCTGAAAGCAACGATAAACAGAGTTTTTATTGTCGGGGTATTCACCCCCACGATCGAATCCAGCAACACGTTGCCTATGACAAAATGATTTGTCATGAACTGGTCGAGCGGATCCGACTGAATACCGCTGTCGCCAAGGTGGCGATGGCTGGATGTAGTTTCGGAGGATATCACGCGGCTAATTTTGCGTTTCGCCATCCGGCATATGTGAGTCATCTATTTAGCATGAGCGGTGCCTTCGATATCCGAGACTTCATGGACGGGTATCAGCATGACGATGTATTCTATAACGCTCCCCTGGAATATTTACCCAATCTGCAGGACGTAGAGCTTTGGAATATGAATATTGCGCTCGGAACCTCCAATTGGGACATATGTTTCGATGCCAACCTAAAGCTCCATGCTGTCC
>CAKUMP010000308.1 GCA_934667795.1 uncultured Chthoniobacterales bacterium
AACTATGCCCCCTGAAGGGAGAGAATGCTCTTGGCGATTTAGTGTGTTTGAGAAATAAAAATAGAAGAAAGTAAAAATTTATGATGAAAAAACGGAATTGTTTATTGGCGTTGGGAGTGGCTGTCATGGGGTTGGGAGTAGGAGTAGCTGCGGACAAACGCTCCCCAGAGCATTTTTTCCGTCCGGTGGAGAGCCCAGTGGATTTATCCACCTTGGACGCGGATCAGGTTTTCCCCCGTGGGAAGCTGTTTCTATTCAGTCATTATTCTGTCGGTGGCGGAAGTCCGGAGAAATCGAACGATTTGATGCCGGAAGAATATGTGCAGGAAGATTTTAAAAAATATATCGCAGAAGGGTATAAAGTTTTTGGTCCGCAATATGAATTAAACGATCGCGCACTCGAGGATGCAGAAAAACATAACCTGAAAGTCGTTTACAGTGTCGGCCTGGATATGAATTTCCATAAAAAGGGAGACAAGCCGGCACTGGATCTGACACCGGAAGAAATCGACAAGCAAGTGCGGGAGCAGATTGCCAAAGTGGCGGACAACAAGCATATTGCGGTCTGGGATCTGCGTCCTGAAGAATTGCGTCCCTGGAGAAAGAAAGAAATGGAATACCTGGAGGTCGCGGCAAAAGCAGTGCGGGAAACAGATCCCTTGAAACGCCCGATTTTTCAATATGACCCCGCTCATGCCACCAAAGGGAGGTTGGCCAGTACCATCAAGCATCTGGATTTTTCCGGACGGGGGACGTACACGAATTACTCCGGGCATAAAAATGAAAGGATTTTTGTCCTTTGGTCGATGGAACAAATGAAAGAAGCGATCAAGGAAGCGAATCCGAATGGGCATCCTCTTGCGGTGCTGGAAGGATTCAGACAGCCGGACCCTGAAGAACTGGGGTTAATTGATACCTGGGTGCGTCATGATTCCTATCTGGGGATGGTGGGGGGAGCAAAAGGGATTCTGATGTTTTCCCGGAGGCTGCGTCCCAAATTTGATGCCTGGGGCGACTACATGAAAGCTTATGCACAGGTGAATAAAGAATTAACCGGCGAATTGGGACTGGCAAATGTGTTCCTGTTCGGAGAATGGCGGGAGGATATTTCCGTCGATGTGTATGAGGGCCCGGAACAAGTCGACTTTACTTTCCCCTCCGCTAAAATTACGGATCCAATCAAATATAATTCCGTCAATTTTGCCGATATCGCATATGGTGACAAAAGATACCTCTTCATTGTAAACTCTGCAGAAGAACCCGTTTCGGTATATGTAGGAGGAATTTCCTATAACTCCGCCATGGCAAAATCCTTGTTCCATCCCGAAGATAAAGACTTTCTCGTAGGGGAAGGCGAGTTCGCGGTGGATTTAAAACCACTCGAAGTCAGAGCTTACGAATTCTCCAGAAAACAGGGCAATTAAACGTAAATACTTTGTATTAAAGTGTTGTCATTGTATTGACAATGTGTTATTTGTCGTTTATCCTCAACTGACAGCAGTTTGACTGAAACAGAAAAGCTAACAAATCATGAAAACTCCCGGAATGATAAAGAAGAATCGAAATGGGTTTACTTTGGTAGAATTAACCCTGGCAATTGGGGTGATGAGTTTCGCTCTGGTTGCCATCCTGGGGTTGATGCCGGTGGGGTTAAAAACCTCACAGGATGCAATTCTGGATACGACAAAAGCGCAGATTTTGCAGAAAGTGACAACCGATTTGTCGATGATTTCCTTTGGGGAAGAATTGGATGAATACATCACGAAGGAGCACTATTTCGATTATGAGGGGAAAATGGTGGATTCTGCGGAGGATGGCATTTTTGTGATGGAAGTGGTGGATAATGAGGTAAAATCCCCGCAGTTTCCCGGGGTGGAAGAAGTTTCTGAAATGGAGGAACGGCTGGGACGGGTGCTGGTGAGTATCCAGCGCAATGTGCCCGAGCGTCCGGAAATCGCGCGCCTGGGGATTCCCGTCGTAAACTTTCGCTTTTCAGGAGCAGGAGGTGGAAATTAATGAATCCTGAAATCCAAGAGAAAATCCCCACCCCCATGGCAGAAAGCTTAGCCTGGTCGCAAAAAAGCCCCCAAAGCCCACTGAGTCCCCTGAGTCCCCAAAGGCAGCGAGGCTTCACCCTGGTGGAAATGCTGCTGGCATCCTCCGTATTGCTGGTATTAATGGGGATTCTGTTTTCTGTCTTGAACCAGGCCAGCGGGATGTGGCGGACCGCCGCAGCACGACTCGATACCTTCCAGGGAGCACGACGCGGGTTCGATACGCTCACCACGTTACTGAGCCAGGCAACCTTGAACACGTATTGGGATTATGATGACCCACTGGCTCCGACGCGCTACATTCGCAAATCGGAATTACGGTTTGAGTGTGGACCAACAAGTGGGGTGCTTAGTGGTGCGAATGCAAATGCATTCCCGGCACATGGCGTTTTCTTTCATGCACCAGCAGGAGTCGCCGGGAATGCTTATCAAGGGTTAGAAGGATTATTGAATGTTTGTGGGTTTTATGTGCAGTGGAGTGATGACTCTGCCTGGTTGCCGGCGCATGTCGCCAACGCAAACTCTCGTGAGCGCTTCCGCCTGATGGCTTGGGTGGAACCTACCGAAGAATTAAAAACATATGAAGACTCTGATGAGTGGATAGATAATGCTGCTATTACCGGGATGGCGGGAGGAACGCATGTTATTGCGGATAATATTCTGGCGGTACTGATCTGGCCAAGAGAAAATGGGCAGACTACAGGGGTTTCTCCTGTACACATGGCGGATCGCTATACGTATGATTCCTATTGGACGAGTGGGGCACAAACGATTGAAAGTAATCAGCTCCCTCCTGTGCTCGAAGTGGCGATGGTGGCGATAGATGAAACATCCGCACAGCGATTGGGAGATGAATTGCAGTCATCGGTAAATGGCTGTTTTGAAGGGTTATTTACAGGAAGTCCTTCCAGCAATTTTGCAGAAGATTTGAAACTACTGGAACAAAACCTGATTGGAATCGGGGTAAATTACCGCGTCTTTTCCACGGCCATTCCCATGAAAGAATCAAAATGGAGCCTGCAATGAAAAAATCACAATCCGCATTTACTTTAATCGAGTTATTGGTGGTCGTTGGGATTCTGGCGATTCTGATGATGCTGACCATCCCGGCGTATCATAGCCTGGGAGATAGTTCGAGCC
>CAKUMP010000309.1 GCA_934667795.1 uncultured Chthoniobacterales bacterium
GATTTGGCATTGCAGGATGCCCTTCCGGAAACCCGGCAACCCCAATCCCAAACCCCTTGGGGTGAGGATGGGCACCCGATTCATTAAATTTTTGAATAAAACGAACCAGATCTGCCGCATACGTGAATGTATCTTTAGAGTGATCATAATCGATTTGTCCTCTTGGTGGATCTCCACGCAATGCCAGGATATTTCCCACCCCCAACTGGGTGTAACGGACCAGTATATCCTGGATTTCTTCTTCCGTATGTCCAATGCAAGTAAGATGCGGCAGTGGACTCAAGCGGGTTTCATTTTTGATGCGTGCCACCAACTCATGGGTCAATTCACGCGTAGAGCCACCCGCGCCATAAGTAATACTTACAAAAAACGGATGTAACTTTTCGAGTTCCGCAATCGTTTTAAACAAACGTTCGGTCGCCTCGCTGGTTTTAGGTGGAAAAAACTCAAAAGAAAACGACGGGCATTTATCTGGCAATATCTCGGAAATATGCATGCTAGGTCTTTTACAAAGGAAAGCAGGTGGCGTCGAGTCTGATCTTTGCGGGTTGTTTTCCCGAAACTTGCATTTCGGAAGGAGGCAGGCATAATCGCAGGCTATGTTTCATTTTTCGATTTTTGGAATTCCTGTGCAGGTGCATTTCTTTTTCTGGATCACAGGAATTATTTTAGGGGGAGGTTTTCACGCAAACAGTCAGGAGGACTGGATTCGTGTTTTTTTCTTTTTGCCGGTCATGTTTATTTCCATCATGGTGCATGAACTGGGACATGCCTTAGTGAGCCGACGTTACGGGATTCGTCCTGCGATTATTTTACATGGACTAGGTGGGCTTGCGGTCTTGCGCGGGCCAAGACTGACGCGGTCGCAAAGCATTCTGGTCAGTCTGGCCGGACCTATGGCTGGTTTTGCCTTGGGTGGAGCTGTATTATTTTTGGGAGGCATCATTTCTTTGGAAAGCAATGTTGCGCATTTCACTTTCCGCAACCTGCTGTGGGTCAATTTTGTCTGGAGTTTCTTCAATATGCTGCCGGTGTTACCTATGGATGGGGGGCAGATCCTGAGAGAAGCATTAGGCCCCGGACGTCTTGCCATGGCATGCAAAATCAGTGCTTTTGTCGCAGTGGTGATGGCGATTGTTTCTGCTTCTATTGGACTTTATATTGCGGCCATATTTTTAGCGGTCATGGCCTGGCAGAATTATAAAAATATTCCTCTTTCAGGTGGTACGATCCATGGATAATTTTCTTTCGCAGCTCCATTCTCCCCCTGAAACGCCGCTCTGGGACATGATTATTCTTGGTGCCGGGGCAGCCGGACTCATGTGCGGGCGTGTTGCTGCCATGCACGGGAAATCGGTTTTGATCCTGGACCATTCCGAAACCATCGGACGTAAAATTTCCATCTCCGGGGGTGGACGCTGTAACTTTACCAATATCAATGCATCCCCTGCACAATATCTTTCTGAAAATCCGAATTTCTGTAAATCTGCACTCGCCCGATTTACCCCTGCAGATTTCATTTCACTGGTAGAACAATATCGTATCTCTTATTACGAAAAAAAACTTGGCCAGCTTTTTTGTACGCATAGTGCAAAAGATATCATCCATCTTCTCCTTCAGGAATGCGCACTGTCCGGTTGTTTTCTCCTGCCATCCACCACCCTTCAACACATCGAAAAAAATGACCACTTCCGCATTACCACGAATCGCGGGAATTACGAATCGCGGCAACTTGTGCTGGCCACCGGCGGGTTATCGATTCCAAAAATCGGCGCCACCGATTTTTCGTACCGGATTGCACGTCAGTTCGGGCACACTATCACCCCACTTCGTCCGGGGCTGGTTGGACTCACTCTGGATTCCGCTCGTTATCCTGGTTTAACCGACTTAAGTGGCATCGCCTTTGATTCCATCACTTCCAGTCCCACACCTCGTTCTCCCCGGTTTCAGGAAAACACTTTGATCACGCATCGCGGGCTCAGTGGTCCTGCAATTCTTCAAATCTCCTCTTTCTGGAATCCGGAACAACCCATTTATATGGATTGCCTTCCCGGAAAAGCCGAGATGGACATTCTTTTGTCCACCCCTCACCTTACGCTTTTTGACTGGTTACTGGCCCAGAATTTCCCCCAACGGCTTGCCCACTGGTTTGCAGCCCCTTTTCCATCCGACACCTCCATTGCACAAATCAAAAAAACGACCTTGCAGGCGTTCTGGCAACACCTCAAGGCATGGGAAATTCATCCTGTCTCCACAGATGGATACCGTAAAGCGGAAGTCACTGTGGGTGGAATCAATACCCGGGAACTTTCCTCCAAAACCATGGAATCACGCATCCTCCCCGGGCTTTTCTGCATCGGGGAAGCCGTCGATGTCACGGGCTGGCTGGGAGGCTACAACTTCCAGTGGGCATGGGCGTCCGGACATGCAGCCGGCTCTGCTTGAGGCCTGTCTGAAAATTCTTTTTTACCAGTTTTTCACCCAGCGTTCTTCGAGGTCCGGATCGGTTCCGCTTTTTCTGGCGCCTGCCGTGCTCCACAGATCAAAAGAAGTCGCCGGATTACGTCCGCCTGCGGTTGAATACCCATAAGGGTTTCCCCAGGGGTCCTGAACATACTCCACCGTTGTCCCTGTCTTTTTCAACATATTGGGATTAAACTCCATATACGTCCTGGGAGTTCCCGAATGGGTTTCTCCTTCAGGGTGCGTTGCATTCGGGTCGCCACTCAGTGCAAAATACAGGATTTTAGCCCCTGTATCTCCAGGGTTGGTATTGGTAGAAATGCCAAGTGTGGATTCGGGATAAGCGCCATTGTCTGCCTTGTAATTTTCCAGTGCGGCCTCCATGGCCGCAATTTCGGTTTCCGCTCTGGCGCGAGCCCCTTTTTTCTGCACATACCCTGCCGTGCCAAGAATTAACCCGGCAAGTATCACAATAATCCCCACCACCGTTAGCAGTTCCACCAGAGTAAACCCTGATCTCGTCAAACGGCCTTTTCTTACCCGTAATAATTCTGAGGTTCTCATACTTTTATTTTACCACATTATGCTCCACCCTGCATCCCGCTAATGATGCTGATCAACGGCAAGAAGAGCGCAATCACAATCGTCCCCACCACCACCGCCAAAAACACAATCATGATCGGCTCCAGCAGCGAGGTC
>CAKUMP010000310.1 GCA_934667795.1 uncultured Chthoniobacterales bacterium
GATTCGGCAAAATAGTTTGTCTGGCAATCCATTATCATCATGAAAGAATTGCATCTTAAAGCGGAAGGGATCCGGCGTGGGTTTCAGATCGGGAAAAACAAAATTCAGATTTTGCGTGGGATTGACCTGGAAATTTACCGTGGCGAGCAGGTGTATATCGTGGGGGCGTCTGGCGCGGGGAAAACGACTTTGCTTTATACGCTGGCAGGGATGGAATGTCCGGATGCGGGAGAAGTTTATTTTGAAAATGTTCCGTTATATGAGAGTACGGAATCGGTGCGTGCACGGTTCCGCAGTACGAAAATGGGATTTGTTTTTCAGGGGTATTTTTTGTTGCCGGAGTTAACAGCACTGGAAAATGTGCTTTTACCGGGAAAAATCAGTGGAACGTCCTCACTGGATCAAGCGAGAGAGTGGCTGGAACGGGTCGGGCTGAAGGAACGGATGGATCATTTACCTACGGAA
Organism: uncultured Chthoniobacterales bacterium; assembly: GCA_934667795.1. Taxonomy (GTDB): domain Bacteria; phylum Verrucomicrobiota; class Verrucomicrobiia; order Chthoniobacterales; family CAKUMP01; genus CAKUMP01. The sequence continues at coordinate 466 of CAKUMP010000310.1, forward strand.
TTATCCGGTGGGGAACAACAACGGGTGGCGATTGCCCGTGCACTTGTCCATAACCCGTCTATACTTTATGCAGATGAACCAACAGGAAACCTTGATTCTAAAACCGGAATGGACATTATGGGTCTTTTAAGTTCACTTGCCAGGCAGGATAATAAAACCCTTCTTATCGTGACGCATGACCAGAGTATGGCGAATTCCGGAGATCGGAAAATTCTCATACAGGATGGCCAGATTAGCATGACAGAAAAGAGGGAATAAGCTATCACTGGAGAATAAGAAAAAAGTCCGGAAAATACACAATCATTTAATGGGTAATTCAAGGGTTCATACAGGGTACAAGACATCGCGGGAAATTAATCAATGAAAGTATATATCGATGGTAAAATAGTGGAAGAATCGGAAGCGAAAATTTCCGTTTTTGATCATGGTCTTTTATATGGAGACGGGATTTTTGAAGGGATCCGGTTTTATAACGGGCGGGTGTTTCGTCTGGAAGAACACCTGGAAAGACTCTGGGAATCTGCCCAGGCGATTTGTCTTACCATTCCGCTCGATCTGGATGCGATGCGGGAAGCGCTTTTGGAAACGATTCGAGCCAATGAACTGCGCGACGGGTACATCCGCCTGGTCGTGACGCGCGGAAAAGGCACTCTGGGACTAAGCCCCTATAACTGTACGCCCAGTGTGATTATCATTGCTGCGAATATTGCGTTGTATCCGGCAGAAGCATATGAAAAAGGCCTGACCGTAGTCACTTGTGCGACTCGACGTGTGGCCCCGGCAGCATTGAGTCCGGCCGTAAAATCCCTGAATTATCTGAACAACATTATGGCCAAAATCGAAGCGTTGAACGCAGGAGCGTCAGAAGGGTTGATGTTGAATGAGCAGGGATATGTTGCGGAATGTACAGGCGATAACATTTTTGTTTTGAAAAAAGGAACGCTGTTTACGCCTCCTGTTTCTGCTGGCGCTTTAAAAGGAGTGACACGAAAAGTCGTTTTTGAACTGGCAGAAGCCTTGAACATCCCTTTGGTAGAGCAGGAAATGACGCGATACGATGTTTATACGGCAGATGAATGTTTTCTTACCGGGACCGCCGCGGAAGTGATTCCTTTGGTGGAACTGGACCGTCGTGCAATTAATGGAGGAGTGCCCGGAGAAGTCACAAAAAGGTTTGTGCAGGCATTTCAGGAGTTGACACAACGCGAAGGTACGCAAATTTATTAGTATCTGCGATTTTAAAATCTGGCTGAACAGGAGAGGGAGGAATTAAAGGGAATATCCACGGATCTGGATTCGCAGTAGAGGAGAATCCATCATGACGAATAACAATACTGGTAAGAGTACGGATAATCAGAATGCGGGGCTGCCACACAATCAAATTGTGATCAGCAGTCGTATTCGGTTAGCCCGTAATCTGCGTAATCTTCCTTTTCCAGGATGGGCACGCAAGAACGAGCGTGCCGTTATTCTGGAAACGATTCGTTCGCATGTGGAATCGATTCCAGAAATGGAGTCGGCACCAGATACACTGCTTTTGCAGGATCTGACCGCACTGGACAAACAGGTGCTGGTGGAGCGGCATTTGATCAGCCGGGAACATGCCGCTAAAGGTGCCGGCAGTGCGGTTATTTTAAATCAGGGACAAAGTTTGAGTATTATGATCAATGAAGAAGATCATCTTCGCATTCAGGCTATTTTCTCGGGATTGCAGCTTGATACTGCCTTTGAATTTATCAACAAGGTCGATTCCGGTCTCGAACAGGTGCTGGATTTTGCGTTTCACAATCAATTTGGGTACCTGACGGCGTGTCCTACAAATTTAGGGACAGGGATGCGGGCTTCCGCCATGGTACATTTACCGGCTTTGGTATTGAGTGAGCAGATCACACAAGTCGTCCAGGCAGTGAACAAGATCGGGTTAGCGGTCCGTGGGCTTTATGGGGAAGGGACAGAAGCCATGGGGAATCTGTTCCAGGTGTCGAATCAGGTCACTTTGGGGGAATCCGAAGAAGAAATTCTGGCACGTTTGACAAAAGTGATCCAGAAAATCATTCAGCATGAGTATGATGCCCGAAAAGTCCTGCTGCAAAAGCGACCTGTGATGTTATTGGACCAGATTGGGCGTGCTTACGGGGTTCTTGCGAATGCTTATTCAATGACATCCAAGGAAGCATTGAGTTATCTTTCCTTTTTACGACTGGGGGTCGATCTGGACATTTTCCCGGAAGAGGTTAGATTATCTATAGATGAACTTTTCATGGAAACACAACCTGCTCATCTGCAAAAGAATTCGCAGAAAAAACTGGCTGCGGAAAAACGGGATGAGTTGCGAGCGGAAATAATCCGTGATAAGTTGAAATCATTCCCGAAACCTGATATAAATAAGCTGTTTACGCTTATCGATAGTTTTAATAAAGGCGTTAAGGACGCTCAAGATCATGATGAATAATTTTACACCACGAGCTCAACAGGTTCTTGCTTTAGCAAGAAAAGAGGCAGACCGTTTCAATCACAATTATGTGGGAACGGAACACCTTCTTCTTGGCTTAATAAAATTAGGCCAGGGAGTGGCGGTTAATGTCCTTCAGAAAATGGGACTGGATCTTGAAACAGTTCGCATGGAAGTGGAAAAACAGGTGGGCTCCGGGCCGGAAAGCAAACTGGCCGGAAATATCCCTTATACTC
>CAKUMP010000311.1 GCA_934667795.1 uncultured Chthoniobacterales bacterium
TCAATGACTTATGTATGCTGAAATCCCGAAATTTCGTAAAAAAGGCCTGAATTTGCCTATGTCATAAGAAACTTGGGATAGGTAACACTTGGGCTGGTGCTGGGTACCGTTGTCACCTGTCAACTGAAGTCATCCAGCAGAGTTCGCAGGATGGGGGCGAGGGATGTTGCGGCAGGATGGTCGCCATGCAGGCAGAACGTGGCTTGCGAAGTTGTGTGCGAGCCGGAAAAAGTTGCCGGGGTGGTTGGGAGCGACTGAATGAGCGAACGAATTTGCGTCTGGCTTATTTCAGGATCGGTCAGAATTGCGTGAGGGTTGGAACGAGGGACAAGATGCCCATTGGGGAGGTAGGCACGATCTGCAAAAAATTCCGGGAGCGGAGAAAAGCCGTTTTTTTGAAGAAACTGAAATCCTGGAGAGCCCGCAAGAAGGATGGGAGTAAGTGCGAGAGAGCTTTTTTGAAGCCATTCTGCGAAGACATGCGTCAGTTCAAGCGAGTGGGAGAGTAAATGATAAAGAGCGCCATGCGGTTTGATGAAAGTAATTTTCTGATCATATTGTGCTGTATAACGCATGAGAAATTCTATTTGTGGATCCAGAAGGGGTGCGAGGTCTTCAGGAGAAAGAGGAAGCATCCGGCGTCCCCATCCTTCCCGATCATTGAGAGACGGGTGCGCGGCGATAAGAGTTTGATTTTTTGTACAAAGTTCTACAGCCTGTGAAATACTCGAAACATCGCCCGCATGAAGACCACAGGAAATATTTGCCAGATCGAGCCAGGGGATGAGTTGTGGATCGGTGCTGATCCCTTCTCCGACATCAGCGTTGAGGAGGAATCTGGAGGTGCGCGTGGGCATGGCCGTGGAAAAACCTTTTTGCGTTTTGGACATCCTGTTCGATTTGTGCCTGGAGTTCAGGAACAGAATTGAATTTTTGTTCCGGACGAAGAAATTTTCGGAAGGTGACTTCGATATCCTGGTCGTAGAGGTTGGCGGAGAAATCGATCAAATGAAGTTCGAGAATATGGCGTGTTTCTTTTTCGTAAAAGGTGGGTCTCGTCCCAATATTGACCACCCCCATGTGGATAAACTGCCGGTTGGTTGCCGTGACCGCATAAACTCCTGCCGGTGGCAATTGTTCATTGTGTGTCGTCAGGTTTGCAGTCGGGAAGCCGAGCGTGCGACCGACATGATCCCCGTGCTCGACCGTCCCGAGGATCGTGAAATCGCGGCCCAGAAGTTCTGCTGCACTTTCAAACTGACCGGTTTCTACCAGCTTACGAATACGGGTACTGGAAATACTTTGGTCATGCATCACAACCTGTGGAACCCCAATCACTTCAAAATCGAGTTCCTGTCCGAGCGACTGGAGGAGGGTCAAATTTCCTGCACGATTTTTTCCGAATTCCCATTCATGCCCGACACAAATACGCTCCAATGGATGGCAGGCATGATGAAGCGCACGAATAAAATCTTCAGGAGATGTTTCTGCAAATTGTTTAGTAAATGGAACTAATAAAAGATTAGTCACTCCAAAATCTTTCAGGAGCAGGATTTTGTGTCGGGTGGAAGTGAGCAGAAGGGGAGAATCGTGCGGGCGTAAAACACGTTGGGGATGCGGTTTAAATGTCACGACCACCGCAGAACCATTTTTTGCTTTGGCATGATTAATTGCCTGGGAAATGACCGACTGATGTCCGAGATGGAGGCCATCAAAAACCCCGATGGCAAGAGAAACGGGTCCGGGGATGGTGGACAGCGCATCAATAGACTCTAGCACGTGGAGCATGTGGATTGAAAAAGAAGATCAGGCACCGCGGAGGCGAGATACCTCCGGGAGAGAAAGCACCTGTTGGAGGAGATCCTCTCGCGGGATACTGCGCAGGGTTTCCAGCGGGATTGCATTTTTTACATTAAATTTTCCGGACTTCGTGCGGCGTAATGCTTTCAGATGAGCACCGCAACCCAGATCCTGGCCGATGTCGTGTGCGTAAGTGCGAACATAAAAACCTTTGCTGCAGACCACGCGAAATTCAATATCCGGGAGGTTAATATCGCGGATTTCGGACGCATACACATGCACGAATCGAGGCTCTCTTTCCACCGTTTTGCCCTGTCTTGCCAGTTTATACAACGGGACTCCGTCTTTTTTTACCGCTGAGACCATCGGAGGGAGCTGGTAAAAATCGCCATCGTATTTTGCAAATGCAGCATTCAATTGTTTCAATGGAAAATCCGGAACAGGCTTTGTTTCCAGAATTTCTCCATCACTGTCCTGCGAGTCTGTCGTCACCCCTAAAGTAAGCGTGGCGAAATATTCTTTATCCTCGCTCATGAGAAGATCCTGAATTTTCGTCCCTCGCCCCAAGGTCAAAATCAGCAAGCCTGTCGCCAGGGGATCCAGCGTCCCGCAATGCCCGATCTTTTTCATTCCAAGTGCGCGACGGGCAATTGCCACCACATCATGAGAGGTCATATCACTTGGTTTATCTACTAAAAGAACGCCATCGACAATGGATTGGTTTTGATTCTGTGTACGCATAAATGCTTGAGTAAGACTTATTGGAAAAGTGGGATTGTTTCGGGTGATAGTCGAGTGATTAAATACAATCTTACTACCGGGAACAGAAAATTATTTAATGGGGGTTGCCGGGATTTGGGCGGCGATTTCTGCCTGTATCGCAGCCAGGACTTTTTCTTTTGCTTCATTTAGTGGTGCTTCGATACGGGCGCCAGCAGCGAGCGTATGTCCGCCACCATTAAAGACCGCGCAAATTTTGGAAACACTGATGCGTGCATCTTTGGAGCGCATACTGACACGGACCGTTTTGTTATCGATGAGTTCCTCGAAGAAAACGGCAACCAGCACCGTATCGATTGCACGCACATTATCGAGAACCCCTTCCGTATCATCCGGGATTGCGCCGATGGCTTGAGCCTCTGCCTGGGACAGGGACACGCTGGCGATGCGATTATGGTCCCGCATATCCAGTGTGTTCAGCACCGATTTCAAGAGCTGGATACGGCGGTAGGGTTGCGTATCATAAATGGTCTGGCAGATTTCGCCGATATTAATACCGGCGTGCACCAGCTCTGCTGCGATTTCCAATGTGCGTGCAGA
>CAKUMP010000312.1 GCA_934667795.1 uncultured Chthoniobacterales bacterium
TGTAACCGGCGCCAATCTCGCTGGCTTTGTTAAAGTGGCAGATGCGGTGCTCGATCAAGGCGTCGTCTGACCCATTTTATTACCAACCAGTTCTTATTATGAATACCCGAAAGAAATCGCGTCTGCACCCCGTCTTACTCACCGCAGAAGACCATCTCAGCCTGACAGACCTGCTGAGCCGCAGCGATATACTTTCAGAGGTCAAACCCGATTGCCTGAACCTGATCAATCGCGAATTACAACGGGCAACCATTACGCAAACTCAAAATATCCCGCATGATGTCATTACGGTAAATTCACAAGTTCTGCTTTTCGATCTGGATTCCGGACAACGCTTTGAAGTGACGCTCTGCCTCCCCTCCATGGCAGATCCGTCCAGAAATCGTATCAGTATTTTTTCCAATTTAGGCGTCGCTCTGATCGGGTTTCGGGAAGGGCAGGAAATTCGCTGGAATTTTGAATTAGGCACCCTTCGGTTCCGCATCCTGAAAGTCCTCTTCCAGCCAGAAAGAGAAATGCACCGAAAATCGCCTAAAAAGATTATCGTCGATAATCACGAAGTTTCTATGGCTTCCATGGGAGCCCCCTTGGAAGCGCCGACGTCCCCGTCGGCAGGTCTTCTTGCCGGGCACGCCGACGTCCCTGTCGGCAGAAAAGAAGATGCTTCACGCCAGGGCCGCAAAAAGTTTTAACGCTGGGAGCGCCGACGTCCCCGTCGGCAGGAAAGAAAGTGTTTTACTCGAACAACGCAGGACTCGTCGTCAAACGAACTTCAGAAATTTTCCCTAAAAAGCGGTTGGTGGTACTTCCTATCCGGTCTCCTATGACCAATGGCCATTCCCCGGTTGCAATCGCTTCTCTTCCTTCCAGCATGGCTTCCCCCACAATTTGTCCATTGACATAAATGCGGCAATACCCTGCGCCATCATAACTGAAGGCCACATGGTACCATTGCCCAGGCTCGAACACCTGTTGACTGGAAGTCACCACTGCTGAATCATCGCCGAAGCCAAGTTCCACCAGAATCGACCACGTATCCTGTTTCCCCCCAACCTTACGCAGACGCATCATATACCCCTGATGGTTATTGGCTGCATCGTTATTTCGGTAAAGATATTTTTTATCCAGTAAAGTCACCACGGTTTTGCCCCCCATTGAGGCATCGGGCTGGATCCACATTTCCGCAGAAAATGGGCCTTCCGGATTCAACGCGGAATTATTCGCAATGGTCCCTCCCTGTCGGTTGTCTCCAGGCTCCTGGTATTCCCCCACCTTTAATGCTCCCGTAAATTTCCCATCCGGCACAACCTCCGTATCGGCTCCTCGTAATTCCAGAATATTTCCTCGTGTAGAACTGTCATTCCCCTCACTTCCCGGACTGAATTGCCAGAGCCCCAGTACATGTTCTCCAGTAGCTTCCTCGCCCGTATAGGCATCCTCCCAGCTATATCCACGCTCCACGCTGCCCATCCAGCCAATGCCAAGAATTAAAAGCCCTAGGAAATTTCTTTTACAAATTTTTTGAAAACACATCGCGGACGACCTTTCTATTTTGAAGGATTATTCTGGGTGATTGATACTTGTAACCGTGTTCCATTTCTGAACAGAACCGATATTATCAATTAATAATACCAAATCTCCGATAAATAATCAAGACAAACCGCTTAAACGGTGATAGGTCTGTTTTCCGCTTCACATAAGAGATTTTCTTCTATGACGTTTCCAAATGCATCCGTCACGTCACGTACGCTCAATTGTTCGGCACGGAAAACTCGAACGTATGTTTCATCTCCACGGACTTTTTTAGGTTTCTCTAAATCAAGCCCCCACAATTTTTGTCCGATAGTATCCTCCAGACGCATGCATTCTCTCCAGACGGGACTACTGTTTTCCCAGCGTACACTTACGCGCTCCCAGGTACAATCGACCATATATCTTCCATACAATACCGTTGGCAGTGCGGGGGCGCCTCCCATGCCCGGAAATCCAAAATGTCTTACTTTCTCCGGCCATTCATTCACATACTCCAGATTTTCTGTTCCTCCATTTACGAGAAAAGTACAATCCCGCATATTCACACGCCTTAAAGGCAAATCTTCCGTTCCCAGCAACTGTCCACTCGCACTTACCCGACACTCCATATTGGACAAAACGATATCCTGAATCCCGGCAGGCAACGCAGGGTTTTCCCCACAATGAACCGACAGAGGAATGCAGACGTCCATTTGAATGCCATGGAATCCAACTCGTTCAATATATACCCCATGGGATGCCCCCTCTGAATATTTTGAAACAATACTAATGCCGGTCCGGCTTTCGTGAATGACAATATTTTCAAACCGGCAGTTTCGAATCACCCCATCTCCTACCCCTACGCGAATGGCATTACAGGGAGTACTCAACACACAATTGCTGACCACCACATTTTCACATGGAAGTTTATTCCGCAACAACGAACCTGCTGCCCGTAACGTAATAGCATCATCGCCCGAACGAATGATACAATCACTGACAGTTACATTTCGGGAACAATCAATATCGATCCCATCTCCATTAGGCGTTAATGGCGGGTTTTCAATTAAAAGCCCGCGAACCCTGACATTCTCACATCCTAGCAAAAACAGCCCCCAGTATGTACTGTCCTTTAAAGAAACATCCTGCACCAGTACATCTTGACAACAGCAAAACAAAATCATTTGTCCGGGACGCCAGTCCCGCAAAACAAAATTTCCTTTCTTCCATCGATACCCATCAGGTGCTTCTTTTACTTCAAAAAACGCCGGGCTATTTCCATTAATGGTACCTAATCCTGTAATAGCAATATTCTTCTGCCGATAGGCTATAATCAAATGCCGATCGGTCACATTTTCTCTGCTAAACGCTTTTTTTTCCGGAACGGCACCTTCTTCGTTATAATCTTCCACATCCGGACTTCCTAACAGGGTGGCCCCCATGCACAAATGCAATTCCACCTGACTTTTCAACCAGAGCGTTCCTGTCAAATAAACCCCTGCCGGCACCTTTACCCGACCACCTCCTGCTTCTGCACAGGCATCAATTGCTTTCTGTAACGCCAGCGTATCTTTTACAATACCATCACC
>CAKUMP010000313.1 GCA_934667795.1 uncultured Chthoniobacterales bacterium
CGGATATTGATTTCGAGATGCAGGGCAGGGATGACCGTGGCGGGGGCATTGGAGGGTTCCAGAATTTTAACATTGGTGAAGGTGAGGGTGCCGATTCCGGGAACCCGCCCGGACTCTGCCTGGGAGAGTGAGAATTGAAAATCGATAGGCGCATAATTGGAAAGCCGGATAGAGGTGGTTCCGCCCCGGATAGAAAATTTCTTGAGGTTCCAGAGTTTTTCGGGGTCGGCCGTTTTAGGTGTGGCAGGAGCAATGGGCGTGACATCCGAGCTTGGCCCCAGAAGCGTGCTGAGTGCCGCAAGAAATTGATCATCAATGACGACTTGCGGGTCATCAATATGAATGCTTTCAATTTCGCGTTGAAGAATGCCTTTTGGAGAAAGCCCGAGGGTCAGCTGTTTAATATGAATGGGAGGTGCGGTGGCTTTGGGCGGGTTAAGCGTCAGACCTTGTAGTTCCACAGTGGTGGGGGATGTGAAACGGATGGAATCTGCATTGAATCCCAGCCCGGGAAGTGCCCGGTTGACGGTCCAGAGTAAGGGCATCTGAGGGAATAAAATGAGGTAAAAAAATCCCGCACAAAGAAGCAAAAATGCAACCAGCAAGAGACGGCGGAAAAATCGAAAACGCCGTCGCGGTTTTTTGCTGGAATGAGTAGAATCGGAAGCCATTATGGATGAGTTACCTGTAATAAATAACGGCAGGAAGTGGTGCGGTCAACCTGCCACCCATAAAAGAATCGTAATAAATGTCATGAGCGATGAGACACAAATCATGACAATACGGTCTCGCCTGGTGGGCTGTGGAGAAAATGTGATTTGCCAGAGCCAGGTGGCGGAAGCCGCGCAGAAAGCCAGGTTTAATGCATAAAAGGCCAGCATGGCAGATGACCAGTCAAGATTTTTTGCCCGCGTAAGTAGGTAAAGGGTTCCTAAAAAGAGCGCGACAAATGCCGGTAAGGAATTTTTCAACATCAGATCCAGAACCCGTCTTTGAGGATTGCGTTTTTCGGAATCACCACAATTCCATCCCGGATGTAGAAATGTTCGCTATCAAAATGTTCCGGCTTTCCTTCCGGAGTAATCACGACCCCTTCGCCGATACGGGCATTTTTATCCACAATCGCATTTTCGATGACAGAATTACGCCCGATTCCAATAGGCGGAATATCCGGATCGTCATCCAGGTCAGATGTTTCAAAAAAATCAGCACCCATGATGATCGAGTTTCGAATGGTGGCGCCAGAATGGATGACACTTCGGATTCCGATAATACAGCGTTCGAGGTGGGCGTCGGAAATGATACAGCCATCGGAAATGATGGCTTGCCGGATGGTGGCCGCATTGACTTTGCTGCCGGGAAGGAAGCGCGGGTGGGTGTAAATGGGGGAATCCGTTTCAAAAAAATTGAAAGGAGGAACAATGTCGGTCAATGCGAGGTTGGCTTCGTAAAAAGATCGGATGGTCCCGATGTCTTCCCAGTATCCGAGGAAATTATGAGAAAAGACCCGATGCTGGTCGATTGCCATCGGGATGATATGTTTCCCAAAATCCACAAAATCATTATCGAGCGCTTGTTCCAGAATGGAGCGATTGAAGATGTAAATTCCCATGGAGGCCTGGTAGCGCTCTTCGTCAGGGGGGAGGTTGGAGGCCGTCATGAGCTCAGAGGGCATGCGCAGGCTGTCCAGAACTTCTTCATCGGTTGGTTTTTCGACAAAACGCGTGATGCGCCCTTCGGCATCTGCGCCCACCAGACCGAAGCCAGAGGCGTCCGCCCGGTTCACCGGAAGTGTGGCAATGGTGATATCCGCTTTTTTGTGGGTATGGACGCTGAGAAGCTCCCGGTAATCCATGCGGTATAATTGGTCCCCGCTCAGAATGATGTAATATTTATAGGGATGTTCCAGAAAGTAGCGCAGGTTCTGGCGCACTGCGTCCGCAGTCCCCTGGTACCAGGTGTTGCTGTCAGGTGTTTGTTGCGCCGCCAGGATTTCGACAAAACTACGGGAGAAATGGTCGAAATTATACGAGGTATTAATATGGCGGTGGAGGGAGGTAGAGTTAAACTGGGTGAGGACATAGATTTGTCTAAACCCGGAGTTCAGGCAATTGCTGATAGGGATATCGACGAGTCGGTATTTTCCACCCAGTGGGACCGCCGGTTTGGACCGGTCCTTGGTCAGGGGGAAAAGTCGAGTGCCAGCACCACCACCCATGATGATGACTAACGAATGCTGAATTGCAGAATGAGTGGCTAATGAAACATCCATAAATATTCGGGTTTCATAATCGTTTCATGTTAAATGGAGAAATTCCAAGCAAAATCGATGAAGAAAATGTGAAAAATAGGCGATAATCACTATTCTGCCGCCAGAAAGTTTGTCAAAATAAAAGGATATGTGTGGAATTGTTGGATATATTGGTGCTTCTGAAGCTTCGCCGGTTTTATTGGATGGGTTGCGTCGTCTGGAATACAGAGGATATGATTCGGCTGGATTAGCGGTGTTGGGCAAGCAGGGAATTGTGACACGAAAAACAGTCGGACGGATTGCGAATCTGGATAAATTGCTGGAAACGCAAGGGGTGACAGGCACTGTCGGGATCAGCCATACCCGCTGGGCGACACATGGCGGAGTGACAGATGCGAACGCGCATCCGCATCAGGATGCCAGGGGGAAGTTAGCGCTGGTTCATAATGGGGTGATCGAAAATTACCTCCCCCTGCGCGAAGAACTGGAAGCAGAAGGGCATGTTTTTTTATCAGAAACAGATTCAGAAGTTCTGGCACATTTAATTGGAAAATATTACGACGCTCTGGAACTCCCCGCCGGAAAGGATCGGCTGGTGCAGGCGTTGCGGAAAGCATTGACGCGGATAAATGGGACGTATGGCATTGTGTTGATGCATGAAGAAGTCCCGGGAATTCTGGCCGGTGCACGACGCGGAAGCCCGCTGGTAGTCGGGATCGGACGACATGAAAATTTTCTGGCAAGCGATGTGGGCGCAATCGTGGCATATACACGGGATGCCATTTATCTGGATGATTACGATATTGTACTGGTTGATGCGGAGACATGTGAGGTCAGCGCC
>CAKUMP010000314.1 GCA_934667795.1 uncultured Chthoniobacterales bacterium
GACTCGATATGGCCAATTACTGGCGGATAAATTAATAGCAGCAAGGCAGGATGCGATTGCCCGGAATCTGGATGTGGAGTTACGGGTTTTTTGCACGACGGGTGAGAAGGAAGTATTTGGATGGCAAACCTGGCAGAAATCCGCAGATGGAATTTGGGGAGCTGCGGAAAGAATCGAATGGCTGGAATCACGTTTCACGATTCCAGCGTCCCTCTCCCCTTTGTGGAGCAATAGCGCGGACCTGGAAGATGGTCCGACCATGGATACGCCTACGAATGGAGCGGTGCCTTATGTGTCCATCCGTTTTCGTCCCAATGGAAGGTTATCTGTCCCATTAAACTCCGATGAAAATTATTTGACCGTGCAGGCTAGACGCTCAAATGGAAATGCGGATGAGAATTTCTTTACGGTACAAGTGGACTCGTTTACCGGACGCGTGAGCACTTTCCGGCCATAAAAATTTAATTGTGAAAGAGTGTGATCCAATGAATGCATACAAGAGCAAACAAAAGATAGATAAAAACCAGTCAGGAATGGCATTGGTTTTGGTGCTTTCTGTTTTAGTTTTACTAACGGTGTTGGTTGTGGGTTTTTTGAGTCGGGCAATGGTCGATCGCCGGGCAGCAGCCAGTTATTCTAATTCACAAAAAACCCAGCAACTGACGGATCTGGCGGTAGGAGTGGTTCAGGCACAGAATGACCACGCAACTCGACAGGAAAATGGAAGTCGTCCGGCTCCATGGGCATCGCAGCCAGGGATGGTTCGAACTTTCGAGCAGAATGGAAGTTTGAAAAATGCCTATCGCTTGTATTCTTCCGAGCAGATGATTTCAGAGGATGTGGATTTAGATGCGGAGGTTGCAGCCATGAATGATTGGGAAACGAAATCTGCTCACTTTGTAGATTTGAATGCGCCAGTCATGGGGCAGGGGGGGAGAACGGAGTTTCCGATTGTCGATGGAAGTGTGGTCAGCGGAGATGTGGTCGAGGGGTTTGAGGTTACTGGAGCACCGGGAGCAACTACGGAGCAACCCGTTCCCATGCCGGTGAAATGGCTGTATGTCTTACAGGATGGGCAAATGGTTGCCCCGACGGGCGGAGGGGATACAACGGCCACTATTACCGGCGCAAGTGAAACGAACCCCATTGTCGGACGTGTGGGGTTCTGGACGGATGATGAAGCTTCAAAAATTAATGTGAATACGGCTGCACATGGATATTATTGGGATATCCCACGTGCATTTTCTGTTCAGGAACGCGATCGTATGGCACGCAAACAACCCGCTTTCAGGGAGTTTCAAAGATATCCCGGGCATCCTGCGACGGTTAGCCTCTGGCCCGCATTAGGGGGGATTCTTGGGTATAGCCTGGAACTGGATGGGAGTACTCCTCCCATTACGCAAGTTCCAACCGCATTTGCGGAACAGATCTTCGGAATCGCTCCCAGAGTAGAATCGGGCGGCTCGATGGGCGGTACTGTTCTGGCTACCAGTGAAGTTGCTTTGGATGAAGATCGACTTTATAGCTCTATTGACGAATTGGCGTTAAAGCCGGATCGGACTTCCCAACTCACTCGGGAAGAAATTGAAAAAGCAAAGTTTTTCTTAACGGCTCGGAGTAATGCCCCTGAGATTAATATGTTTGGTCTTCCACGCGTTGCGATATGGCCAATCAATGCGGGAGGTAGAATTCCAAGTACCCTGGATGAACTTATTGCATTTTGCTCAACTATCGGGGGGGATAAGTATTTTTTTCAACGGGAAAATCCAACTAGCCGAACAGCAGATTTCGAGGGGTTTAATAATCGGAATGAAGAACTTTATGATTACCTGTACCAGTTAATGTCTTCTCCGGTTCCTGGAGTTTCTTCTTCAGCGACATTTCAAAGTAAATATGGAACGAGGGATTCCCATCAGATTCTAACCCAGATTTATGATTATATCCGAAGCTCGAATTTGTATTCAAAGGCTTTGGGGGCAAGTGCTTATACGGGGCCGGGTTTAGTTGCAACTGCAGGTTCAGGTGTCGGACAGGTGACGCCGGTTCAGGTGTCCAGAGGAGGAGAGAGTTTTAAGGGGTTTGGCAGGTTTCCTATGTTGAGCCGTGCAGTCGTTCATTTTTTTGTCAGTGGAATTCGGGGAGTGGCAGTGGATCCTGTATCTGGAACAACAACAGAACATTATTATAGACCTTTTTTACCTCGAAATGAATCAAATAATACTGTAGGAGCATCCCCGGGCAGTACTAATATGAATGAATTCACTACCGCGAATTTCTTTAAGGAAAATGATCAGTCGCTTAAAAAATTTCTCGAAAAAATTGGTATAGGGGGGACTATATATCTGGAGACATCTGCGATCGTTTATTTCGATACTTTTGATCCAAATTACGGGTACGTAATGCCGCGGTATAAATTTGATATCGATGTTGAATTTGAGGGGCAATGGTATGTGAATGGCGAACCGCTTGGTTTAACTGGGAAACATGAAACTCTCGACATCAAGTACGATACTATCCGAGGATATGAGGCGAGGGGAAATACTTTTACCAGTCCATGGTTTGGACGATATCTGGGAGGGAATATGGGGCCTAACTGGTTGATGTCCAATTATACCTCTGTGGGGGGGAATTATGCGCTGACGGCATCAGGTGTCAACAGACAATACCCTCTGATAAGTGAGAGGATGGAAATTCATCCGGAGTTTAGATTAGTGGAGCGGGATTCAAAGGAGAATGCAACAGTTGGCGATTATGACCTAAAGAATGCGACTTTGCCAGAGTTCAATATAGCGACGAATAGAGTGACTGGTAAAATTCCGATTCCACCTCTTCCTTCCGCAAATCCTGAAGATCCCTTGTTGTATGAAGAAGATTTTGACGAAAGTGTGGAAACTATAAATTTTTCCGGAGGCGTAGTAAAAGCAATTTTAAAAGTGGATGGGGTGGCAGTACAAACCTATCGGTTTGAGTTTCCTAATGCGCTAAAGCTTTCTCCTATGTATCCACCTGAAATGGTAGGTGGACGTCCATACCTTTCCCAC
>CAKUMP010000315.1 GCA_934667795.1 uncultured Chthoniobacterales bacterium
ATTCAACTCCCCATCTACCCCCACTCCATGCTCCAGCCCCCCACTCACATTCCCATACATAAATCCACGCCAGCTAAAATCCACATCCAACCCCCGCTCCTCCAATCCTGCCAACCCTTCCTCCATCCCCTCCCATAAAACCATTTGCTCCGCTCCTACCCCCTGCAGCCCACTAAAACTCATCACCACTCCTCCAATAACACCACCCAACAGATTAATCGTTTTTTTCATAAAAATAAATGAATTGCATATGATTATTTCTTTATTTTAACAAAAATAGCAAGGAAAATTTCGCAAAATCCGCAATCCCATTTATGATTTATGATTTATGATTTGTGATTTGTGATTTGTGATTTGTGATTTGTGACCGCAATCCGAAATCCGAAATCCAAAATCCGAAATCCAAAATCCGAAATCCAAAATCCGAAATCCCACTGGAGACTTGTTACTTTTCTGAATATAGGTAAAGTAAGAAGTAATGACTGACCCAGACAAATCCCAACCTTCTTTATTTATTCTAATTCTGGCGGGTGGCAGTGGTGAGCGGTTCTGGCCTCTCAGCCGGCAGAATAAGCCGAAACAGTTACTGAAACTTTTTGATGAACATTCGTTGCTGGAAAACACGATCCAGCGTTTAGACGGGCTTGTTCCGCCGGAGAACATTCTGATATTGACGAATTCCCTGCAGATTGACGGAGTCCGTGAGGTTACGACAACCATTCCTGAAGACAACATTCTGGCGGAGCCGCAGAAGCGTGATACAGCGGCAGCGATTGCGTTAGGAGCGGCATGGATCAGCCGACGTGATCCATTTGCAACCATGGTTGTTTTGCCGGCAGATCATTTAATCAAGGACACTGCCGCGTTTCAAAAAGACATCAAAGATGCGGTACTGGCAGCGCAGACAACAGAAAGTCTGGTAACCATCGGGATTCCGCCTACATGGGCCTGTCCTTCTTTTGGTTACATTGAACAGGCAGAACCCGTTGCCATTCCTAAACTTTCAAAAACAAAATTCCGGAGTGTGGCGCGTTTTCGGGAAAAGCCGGACGCATCTCTTGCGGAAGATTTTATTCGTCAGGGGAATTTCCGTTGGAATGCAGGGATGTTTATCTGGTCAGTGAACACGATCATTTCCGAGTTTAACCGTCATGCCCCCAAGCTTGCAGCTTTTGTTTCCAAATTTCGGAATGCCAAAGATATTCACGCGTTGCTGAAAGCAGAGTTTGGGAAACTTCCAAAAATTTCTATTGATTATGCGATTATGGAGCGTGCGAGTCGCGTTCTGGTGTGTGAAGCAAATTTTGATTGGGATGACGTCGGCACCTGGCCTGCGGTTGCCAAATATTTTTCGCAGGACGAAGCCCACAATGCCACCAACACGCCGCTTCAGGTGTCACGTGCAAAGGACAACATCGTGTTCAGCAGTTCCAAAAAACAAACGGTTTTAATGGGAGTAAATGATCTTATCGTGGTTGAAACCGATGATGCCCTTCTGGTCTGCAAAGCCTCCGAAGCAGAAATGATCAAGGAAATGCTGAAATCGCTCCCGAAATCTTTGCAGTAATGAAACGCGCTTTGGCTATTGATCTTGGGGCGGCTCGTATCGGCATCGCGGTGTCCGACCAGCTCCGCCTCCTTGCGCACCCGAAAGAAACCATTTCCGCAAAAAAACCTGCTGCGGCATTTCAACGCATCCTGGAACTGATCCGCACGCTGGATGTCGATACAGTTCTCGTCGGGCTGCCGGTGAAGTTCGATGGCTCGCTGGGACCCGCAGCAGAAAATGCCCAGAAGTTTGCAAAAAAACTCCAGTCTGCAACTTCTGCCAATGTGCAACTCTGGGATGAAGCATTTTCCACCGTGACCGCACAACAAAACCTCCATGCTGCCGGGAAAAAAACAAAAAACTCCCGCCATATTATCGACCAGGCAGCCGCCCAGGTCATTTTACAGGAATATCTGGATGCACAACAGAATGTCTCTCCGCCTGAGGCATTCTGAAAGGATAGTAAAAATATTGTCTCATGCCCACGGATTCGCCCAACCTTTCATCCACCGCAGACGCACTCGACCCTGCTTCCACACGGCGTTTGAAAATCACGGTTGCATATCTTGGCACACCTTTTTCCGGCTGGCAGGCACAACCCGATAAAAATGCGGTGCAGGACCACCTGGAAGCTGCTGCCCGGCGCATTCTCGGACACCCCATTCGTATCCACGGTTCCGGACGTACTGACGCCGGAGTGCACGCGCATGCCCAGGTCGCGCATTTCACATTTCCTGCTGCGTCCACGTCTCTCGCAGATCAAAACTGGATAGCCGCGTTCAATGGCAACCTGCCTCAGGAAATCCGCGTCCTGTCCGCCGAAACCGTATCGGCCGATTTCCACGCGCGCTTTTCTGCAACAGGCAAGACCTACCAGTATCACATTTACAACCACCCCGTTGCTGACCCCTTCCTTCTGGGACGCGCCTGGCATATTCCGAATCCCATCCCCCTCCCCTCTCTCCAATCCGCAGTCGGCCTCCTCACCGGAACCCATAACTTCCAGGCCTTCGCCGCCAATCGCGGCCCCAGCAAAACCTCCTCCCACAAAATACTT
This sequence comes from uncultured Chthoniobacterales bacterium, assembly GCA_934667795.1. GTDB lineage: Bacteria > Verrucomicrobiota > Verrucomicrobiia > Chthoniobacterales > CAKUMP01 > CAKUMP01. The sequence goes on from CAKUMP010000315.1 coordinate 2,607, forward strand.
TCCCAGGAAAGTTTCATTCGCACGATCTATTCCGCAGAAATCCTTCCCCCCACTTCCGCATCCCCCTGCATCATTTTCCAGATTTCAGGCAACGGCTTCCTCTATCGCATGGTCCGTCTCCTCACTGCAACCCTCGTCCGCGTCGCCCAAAATCGCATGCCTCACACAGAATTCCAGTTCCTGCTCTCAGGCAACTCCCCCAAAAAATCCCACTTCTGCGCCCCACCCGATGGTCTCTATCTCCATCAGGTCCAATACCCTCACATGTAAATGATCGAATACACACCAATATTGAAAACGATCATTTACATTTTGACATTGTAAATGATTGCATACATTATAAAGGAACAGACATGATTCTTTATACAGCGAAAGACATAGGGGCTTTAATTCGGGATCGGCGAACAGAACTT
>CAKUMP010000316.1 GCA_934667795.1 uncultured Chthoniobacterales bacterium
ATGTGCAAATCCATTCGTATGCACCATAATCACCCCCGGGAAAAGATCGGCTTCTTCCGGCTTCACATAATGGTCCTGACGAATCCGGGCAATTTTCCCGTCCAGTTCCATTTGCTTCAAAAGTTCATGAAACTCCGCACGGTCCTTTTTTGAAATACCCAGTTTTTTAGCAATTCCATCCGCATTCAGTGCACGAGAATGTGAATCTTCCAAAAGCTCGAGAATCGCTTCTTCCAAAGGATGCGCCGACACTTCGAGTACTTCCCGCAATGCGGGAACGGTTGCATCCGGAGCGCCTGCTCCATCTCCCGATTGCTTCACGTCTTCATTTTTCTGAATCAATGGACCTGATGAATCTCCGGGAGCACTATTTCTATTCCTCTTTTCCCTCTCCTCATTTCTTCCGTTGTTTCTTTTAACGTCTTTAAATGCGGGCTTTCCTTTCAGGCTTTTCTTTTTTGATGCCCCTTTTGCACTCTTGCTGATTTTATTATTCTTAGCAGTTTTTTCGGATACTTTTACGTGCTCCTTTCGAGCATTTTTTTTCTTTTTGTCACTATTTTTGTCGAGCCCATCCGAATGGGCATCCGGATTTTTATTTTTTGTACGCTTCTTTTTATATTTTTGAGCAGGTGAAGCGTCCCCATTTCCCGTGTGAGCGGATTTTTTATGGGGTTTGCGTGTTCCGGGAGATTTTTTGGGAGGAGTCATCAGGATTTTGCCGCCTGAACCGCAGCAACAAATGTGCGTGCAGCTTCTGTTAATTTTTTCCAGTCTCCGGATTTCAGGATATCTTTACTGACGAGGCTTGAACCTGCTGCCAGTGCTGCGCATCCTGCTTCCAGAAAACTTCCAGCCGTTTCTGCAGATACCCCACCAGTTGGAATAATACGCAACATCGGCAAAGGAGCTAAAATGTTTTTAATATATTTCGGTCCCAATTGGTCTGCCGGAAAAATTTTGATATAATCCGCACCGGCTTCATGTGCTGCCAATGCTTCTGTCGGTGTATAAGCCCCACAAGCGATAGGTTTACTGTATCGATTACAAACCTGAATCACATCTGGTCGCATCACCGGGGTCACGACAAATTCCGCGCCTGCCAGAATCGCCATCCGCGCGGTTTCTGCATCCAGAACCGATCCCACACCCATCAGGATTTTTTCACCAAATTCTTTCACTACCGCCTCAATGACTTGCAACGCATTGGGCGTTGTCATTGTCACTTCCATACTCGTCACCCCACCCGCTGCCAATGCTTCCGCCACCTTCAATAATTGCTCTGAAGAATCCGCTCGAATCACCGCCACTATCCCAGGATTCTCAATCCGTTCTAATATCGTTTTCTTATCCATGCTTCTTTTAATCATGCCGTTTTCTTGTACAAAAACAATAAAAATCACCGTCCATCTGCGGATCGATTTTCCTGTTTTTTATCCGCAGATTGACGCAGATTCACACAGATTATTTTGGGAGAGGGATGGAAAAGAGAGCGGGTGAGGAGAATCGAACTCCCGTATGCAGCTTGGGAAGCTGCCGTTCTACCATTGAACTACACCCGCGAAAGAGTTAAGACTATGTGCAAAATCAAAGGCGCTGACAAGGAGAATTCTTTACTGTAACACGAATCTTCATGTAATCCTGCGTTTTAGATCACCCTGACAGGGTTCATTTTGTGGTTCTGTTTGACCTTGGTTCTTGCTCTCGTCCTAGGGCGATTTCCCCAAGCTGACATAGGTTGCCCTTTCAGGGCACATTCTCCTGATGTCCTTTTAGCCGACGGAGACGTCGGCGCTCCCAGATTTTTATTTGAAATGAAAGATGTGGGTAACGGGCCGTGTCACCGCACTCCTGAATTAATACCAGGAGAGGATATCGTCTTTATTTGTGCCACTTTCTTTTGCTCCACTTCCACCGGCTTTATCTTTGCCAAGTGAAAATGCGATTGCACCTGTACGCAATGTTGTATCACCGGCTCCTGTATAAGGATTACTGATTTCGTTGTTGTAATCTGAATCTGCTGCTACGCGATATTCACCACCCCAGGGATCCAGCCATTTTCCTTCATAATATCCCCCCATCCGCACTTCTCCCCGCCCTTTTGCATCAGGAACTTCAATAAAAACAGTCCGACGAGGATTGATCGTCGCTCCTGCGGTTGTTCCCATCAGTGCTTCCAAAACTTCAACAGGAAGGGTGGCAGGAGACCCAGTTAATCCATCCGGATATTCTCCGTATTCGGTATAAAAGTTTTTAATTGCATTCGCGAGCTGAACCGTATCGTTTTTAGCCTGGGTTTTCCTTCCGGATTCTTTCACCGCTCCAATCGTAGGGAAAAGCAGCCCCATCAGGATCGCAATAATCGCAATCACTGTAAGCAATTCGACCAGAGTAAATGCGTTTTTTTTCGGAGATGTCTTTGTAACTCCGAATGTCTGATTCTGATTTTGGTTCTTTAGAAATTTCATGTTCTGAATGCTGGTTGATGGTGGGAAAGTCGAGAAAGAATTCATAAAAAAAGTATTTACAATATACATTATCACAGGATGAAATCCGGCGCAAGATCAATCGTTTATATTGGTAAAAAAACGAAAACAGTGTCTTTTATTTTATCTTATTGTTTAACGGAAGAAATCCCGAGGCTGTTATAGATTCTGCGAACGGCATCGCTTTGATTAAGGGTATAGAAATGGATACCATCCACGCCATTGGCGAGCAAGTCGGAGCATTGGGCGGCGGCGTATTGAATTCCGACGCTTTCCACGCGATCGGCATCATTTTCTGCGCGTGCCAAGGCTTTCAGGAGTTTTGCCGGGAAGCGAGCTCCGGCAGCCAGTTCGGCCATGCGTTGCATGCTTCCGGTACTGGTAATTGGCATAATTCCCGCGATAATCGGCACATGAATTCCGGCCAGGGCACAACGATCCCGAAAATCATAAAAATCCGTATTTTCGAAAAAAAGCTGGGTGCAGATATAATCTGCGCCTGCATCAATCTTGGCCTTTAAATAATCC